>CAIOYU010000293.1 GCA_903862565.1 uncultured Actinomycetes bacterium
GGGTCTGGTGGCGTGGGTGGTGTCGGTGTGGACCGGGGTGTTCGCGGCGGGGACGGCGGGGCCGGTGGGGACGGCGCTGACGGCGGTATCGGGGGTGTCGGGGGCGCCGGGGGTGGCCTTGGTGGTGCTGCGGGTGCGTTCGGGAATACCGGGTCAGGTGGTGACGGCGGTGCCGGGGGTCGCGGTGGCCGGGCCGCGGAGAACGGCGATGCCGGTAACGGCGGGGCCGGGGGCACAGCAGGTGACGGCACTCCCGGCAAAGACGGCAAGAACGGGGTCGGTGGCAAGGGCGGCGATGGTGGGGACGCCGGGCTGGACGGTAACGGCGGTAACGGCGGTAACGGCGGTAACTGCTGCAAGATCGACGGGTTGGTACTTCCCCGCACCAGCGCCGGCGGTGCCGGCGGTTCCGGTGGCTCCGGCGGCACGGTATCCGGCAACGGCGGTAACGGCGGCAACGGCGGCAAGGGCGCCAACAACGGCACCGACCAAAACACAGGCAAGGGCCTGACCGGCGGCAACGGTGGCAAGGGTGGCAACGGCGGCAACGCCGGAGCGGACGGCAACGGCGGCGACGGCGGTGTCGGCGGGCCCGCCGGGGCCGGCGGGCCCGGCAATCAACCCAGCAAGGCACCCTGGTTTCGGAACGGCAAGCCCGGCAATCCTGGCGGCACCGGCGGCAACGGCGGCAACGGCGGCAACGGGGGCACCGGCGGATCAGTCAACGGCAACGGCGGAAACGGCGGCAACGGCGGCACGTTCGGCGCCGGCGGCAACGGCGGAAAGGGAGGGAGGGCCGGCAGTCGGCCGGGCAATGGCGACCGGGACTCCGGTGAGGAAGGCGGTCTGGGCGGTCTGGGCGGTCTGGGCGGCGACGCCGGCACCGGTGGCATCGGCGGTAACGGCGGCGTCGCCCCCGGTACCGGCAAGGGCGGTGGCGGCGGGGCCGGCGGCGGCGGCCTCAAGATCGACGGCGTCGACCAAATCCGCGGCGGCGCCGGCGGGGAAGGCGGCTCAAGTGGCAGCTCCGGCGGCACCGGCGGCAACGGCGGCGAGGGCGGTAAGGGCGGCAACGGCGGTAGGGGCGGTAACGGCGGTGCGCCGAACGGTCTGGGGGGTGGGGGTGGGTCCTTCAGCGCCGGCGGGGCCGGCGGCGCGGGCGGCCCGGGATTTGAGGGCCGCGGCCAACCTGGCCAGCCCGGACCCCCTGGTGTCGAAGGGCAGCCCGGGAATCCGCGGTAACGGCCAATCCTTGCAACGCCCGTTCGATCCCGCGCGCCCGTCGGGTCGGGTCGGGTATGGAACCCAATCGTGTTGCGCCGGAGGTGGTTGAAGTCCCTGGACCTGAGGACCAACGACCCTATTGCGGCTTGTCGGCAGCCGCGACAGTGGCGGTATAGACGGCATTTCCAGCAGCGACAGAATGAGCCCGGGTACAGACGTGGACTTTCCCGACTCCGAAGCCTTGCGCACGGTCCTCACCTTGGCCACACGTGCGCCGTCGGTGCACAATTCGCAGCCCTGGCACTGGCGGGTGGGCCCGAGCAGTCTGCATCTGTACGCCGACCCCACCCGGCACCTGCCACATGCCGACCCCGACCGCCGCGACCTTCTGATCAGCTGCGGTGCGGCCCTGCACCACTGCATCGTGGCACTGGCCGCACTGGGTTGGCAGGCCAAAGTCCGCCGGATGCCCGATCCCGGAGACCGCGACCACTTGGCCGACATCGACGTCGTCCGTCAACCGCCCGGCGAGCTCGACGTGATGCTGGCCGCCGCAATTCCCAACCGTCGCGCCGACCGTCGCACGTACAGCACGTGGCCCGTGCCGTGGGGTGATATCAGTCTGATGGGGGCCCGGGCCGCTCGCGCCGGGGTGATGCTGCGCCAGATCGACCTGCTGCCCCGGTTCAACGCGATTGTGGCCGAGGCGGTCTCGCAGCACGCCTGCGACGAGGAATATCTCAGTGAGTTGAACGCGTGGAGTGGGCGGAACGGATCCGTCGCCGGGGTTCCCTCCCGCAACACCCCGGAGGTCGACCCCGCGGCGCCGATCCAGGCTCGCGCGTTCGCTCGTCCGGCACTGCAGCAGGAGACGTACGAACCGTCGGCGGGGGACCATGCGGTGGTGATCGCACTGGGCACCGAGACCGACGACGACCTGGCCCGGTTGCGGGCCGGGGAGGCCACCAGCCTGGTGTTGTTGTCGGCCACGTCGATGGGTCTGGCAACGTGTCCGGTGACCGAGCCGCTGGAGATCCCCGACACCCGCGAGGCGGTGCGCGCCGACGTGTTCGGCGGCAGCGGCTATCCGCAGATGATGCTGCGCGTCGGCTGGGCTGCGGTCAACGCCGAGCCACTGCCGGCGACCCCGCGACGGCCGCTGCCCGAGGTGGCCCACTGGCTCAACGACGGCGCGTTCGTGGTCGGTGCCGGCCCAGTCAGTCGCGTGGTGCGTCGCACAGGCTGACGCCCTTAGGCGAACCGCAGCGAGGTGCCTGGCGTGAGGGTTTCCAGCCGGCCCCCGCACTCGATTGTGATCGGCGGATGGTCGGCGGGGTCGACGCTCAGTTCGACACTGCGCCCGATGATCGTCAGATGCAGGCGGTAACCCCGGTAATAGATCGGCATGCGCAGCGCACCAAGGCTTTCCGGCCACATCGGGTTGAGGATGAGCCGGTCGGCGCGGGTCTCCAGCCCGGTGAAGCAACGTTGCAGCAGATCAATGCTGCCGGCCATCGCGGCGATGTGGATGCCTTCGGCGGTGGTGCCGCCCTGGATGTCGGCCACGTCCGACATCAGGACCTGCTCGAAATAGTGCATCGCGCGCTTGCGGTCGCCGCGGGCCAGCACCCAGGCGTGCACCACCCCGCTCAGTGTCGATCCGTGTGACGTGCGGTGCAGGTAGTAATCCACTGTCGCCGGAATCTGCTCCGGAGTGAACCGGTAGCGCAAGCGTGCGAACAGCTCTCGCAACTCGTCGGCCGACAGGAGGTAGAACAGCATGAGCACGTCGGCCTGCTTGGACGCCTTGTACCGGTTGACGCTGTCGTTCTCTGCCTCCAGGATGCGGTCCAGTCGCGCGATGTTGCCGTGTCGCTCACGAAGACCCTGCCAATCCAGTTCGGCCAGATCGGCGTAGCCCTCGAACTGGCTGATCACAGTGTCGTGGAAGGGCACATACATCCGACGGCTGACGTCGTCCCAGTCCTCGAGTTCGCGGCCGTGGATGCCCAAGCGCTCCAACAGGTCCAGGCGGTCGCGTAACGGCAGGGCGTCCAGTGCGTCGAGAGCGCGGACGATCACCCAGACCGCCATCACGTTGGTGTAGGCGTTGTTGTCGATGCCGTCGTACGGCCGGTCGGGATAGCCGGAGTGGAACTCGTCGGGACCGATGACCCCGCGAATCACATAGCGGCCCTTGCCTTCATCGAACTCCGCGCGGCTCACCCAGAACCGGGCTATCTCGGCCAGCATCTCGGCGCCGTTCTCGATGAGGTACTCCAGGTCGCCGGTCACCTGGTAGTACTGCCAGACGTTGTAGGCCACCGCGATCCCGATGTGGTGGGCGCGGGCGCTGGCGTCGGGATTCCACCGGCCGGAGTTCGGGTTCAGGTGCAGCGTCTGGCTCTCCTCGCGGCCGTTGCTGCCGGACTGCCAGGGGAACATCGCGCCGGCGTAACCGGCGTCGCGCGCCGCGCGGCGGGCTTCGGGCAGCCGCCGGTAGCGGTAGCGCAGCAGCGAGCGGGTGTTGTCCGGCGAGCGCAGGTTGAGCACCGGGAACACGAACAGTTCGTCCCAGAAGACGTGCCCGCGGTAGGCCTCACCGTGCAGTCCGCGGGCCGGCAGTCCGGCGTCGAGATCCTCGGCCCGGTGCGGCACGCTCTGCAGCAGTTGCAGCAGGTGCAGGCGCACAACGCGCAGCGCGTCGGTGTTCTCGTCGAAGGCGATGTCGAAGCGCTCCCACAGGTGTGCCCACTCGCGGATGTGCCCGGCGCGCAGGTCGGCGTACCGGCCCAGTTGGCCCAGCAGTCGAGTGGCGGCGTCGCCGGGTTCGGAGATGGCGTGGTCGCGTCCGGTGAAGATGGTGGCCATCTTCTCCACCGTCGCGGATTCTCCGGGGGCGAGGGTGACGACGACGTTGTGCCCGACGCGGCGGTCGCCGTCGACGAGTCGCACATCGGCTGCCAGTGCCGCATCGCCGCGCCACGTCGTGGTGCGGGCGGCCACCGCGATGGGGATGCGGGACTGCACGGTCTCGCACACCAGCAGGCAGGAGTCGTCCGACAGTTCGCTGGTGGTGGTGGCCACCAGGTGATCGTCGGACAGGGCTCGGTAGCGCTCGACCCCGCTGTTGCGCACATCGCCGTTGATCGCCGACTCGAATTCCACCGTCCCCGACCAGTCTTCGGCCCAGATCGTCGTCTCCAGCGCACACGCGTGGGGGAGGTGGATGGCGGCGATACGTCGTTGGAGCACCCTGGAGGTACGGCCGGAGGTGTCGCAGAAGCGGAACTCCCGGGTCAACTCCGCGTCGCGCAGGTCCATGCACTGCCGGTAGGAGAGCACCTCGCAGGAGTCGATGTCGAACCAGTCGCCGCCGTCGATGCGGAATTTCAGTGAAAGCCAGTTCGGAAGATTCACCAGGCTTTCGTTCTCGATGACGACCCCGCCGATCTCGTCGGCCAGCCGGTTGTACAACCCGGCGGCATAGGTGCCGGGGTAGTGGTTCGATCCGGCATCGGCCTCCGGCGCGTACCCCCGGGTGACCCGGTATCCGTTGCCCACCGCGCACAACGCCTCGCGTAACCGTTCCTGCTCGGGAATGTAGTCGTTGTAGGTGAAAGACCAAGGGCTGGAGAGAATCTGGCGGTCGATGTCGCTCTGGGCGACGAACCGCTCGACGAATTCGCACACCCGGTCGGGGCTGTCCAGGGCATACCGGGCGGCGGTGGATCGGTCGCCGTCCTCGGTGTGGCGGACCACGATGCCGATGCCGTCGTGCAGGACGGCATCGAAGGCGTCCTCGTCGGTCAGGTCGTCGCCGACGAAGATCGGCAGCAGCGGCTCGCGGCCGGCGACCTCGCCGATGATCCACTCCAGCGTTCTGCCCTTGTCCCAGTCCACATTCGGCCGGAGTTCGACGACCATTCGTCCGGAGGTGACCTTCAGGCCGCTGTGGTTGCCCACGTCGTGCACCGCGGCGGTGACGTCAACCGCTGCCCCGGGTTCGGCGTTGCGGTAGTGCACCGCGACGGCGTAGCGCTTGTGTTCCACCATCACCCCGGGCAGGTGGGCGAGTCGTTGGGTCAGTTCCCCGGCTGCCCGGTCCAGCAGCGGAACTGCTTGCGCAGCAGTCTCATTGCTGTGGTAGGTGCCGTCCGGTGCGATCATCTCGAAGCCGTGGCTGCCGGCGTACCACAGGCCCGGGATGCCGACGCGTGCGGCGATGTCGTCGAGGCCGCGGCCGGACAGCACCGCCACCGGGTACAGCGCAGCCAGGGACCGCAACGCCTTCTCGGCTCCGGGCACCAGCGTTGCCGCACCGGGCTGGTCGACGATGTCGGACAGCGTGCCGTCGAAGTCGAAGAAGATGGCGGGGCGGCGTGCCGCGGCCACGCCGGCGATCTGCCCGAAAGACCGCAGCGCATCGGGGAGTTGGGACATCCGCCGGTCGATCGAGCGCACCGTCACCTCGGCGAGATCGCCGATCACGGCGTCAGCCCCGCATTCGGCCAGCCAGGTGGCCGCCTCACCGGAGCGGTCGACGCCGACCACCAGGCTGAACCCGCCCGCGCGCGCCGCGCTGACACCGGCCTCGGAATCCTCGATGACCACGGTGCGGCCCGGTCGGACACCCAGTCGCCGCGCGGTCTCCAGCACCATGTCCGGGGCGGGCTTCCCGGCCAGGCCGAGTTCCTCGGCGACGACGCCGTCGACCCGAACCGCGAACAGTTCCGAGACCCCCGCCGATTCCAGGACGGCCTCGCAGTTGCGACTGGCGGAGAACACCGCGACCGGCACCCCGGTGGCGATCAGTCGGCGCACCAGGGCCACGGTGGATTCGAACACCGGCACTCCGTCGGCGATCCGCCCGGCGAACAACGTCTGCTTGCGGTTGCCCAGCCCGCAGACCGTCTCCGGACCGTCGGTGGACCCGGAGTCCGACGACGCACCCCACGGCAGGGTGACGCCGCGGGATGTCAGAAAGTCGCGTACCCCGTCGTAGCGCGGTTTACCGTCGATGTAGCGGCGGTAGTCCGAGGGGGTGAAGGGGTCGTGGTTTTCGTCCGGGTTGCCCGCACGGCCGGTCAGGAACGCGTCGAACATCTGCGCCCAGGCCTGCGCGTGCAGCGAGGCGGTGTCGGTGATGATTCCGTCGAGGTCGAACAGCACGCCGTCGTGGTAGCGGGGGTCGATCACCACCGGCGCGCCGAGGACCGGACTTTCGTCACCCATACGACTGACCTTAGGACACGTCCGGGCCCCGACCCGGGGCGGTAAGGTCTGATGAGGCATGTACGCCCCGACAGGGGTGCGACGAAAGGGATCGAAATGTCAACTGCGCCAAGCACTCGGCCGATCGTTGTCGGAGTGGACGGTTCGCCGGCCTCACGGGTGGCCGTCGACTGGGCGGCTCGCGACGCGGCGATGCGCGAGGCGCCGCTGAAGCTGGTCCACGTGCTCAATCCGCCTGTGGTGATGGCATTCCCGGATGTCCCGATGCCGCCCGGTTTCATCGAGTGGCAGGAGGAGGAGGGCCGCACTCTGCTCGCGAATGCCGTCCGGACCGCCGAGGAAGCCACCGCAGGCAGCCGGGTCGAGATCAGCAGCGACATGATCGCCGGCCCGTCGGTGCCGTCGCTGGTCGATCTGTCCACCGAGGCGCAGTTGATCGTGGTCGGGTCCCGCGGCCGTGGCGCACTGGCCCGCGGACTGCTGGGGTCGATCAGTACCGGTCTGGTGCACCATGCCCATTGCCCGGTGGCGGTCATCCGCGACGAGGACCCGCTGATGCCGCATCCGTCGAAGGCGCCGGTGGCGGTCGGAATCGACGGCTCACCTGCCTCGGAGAAGGCCATCGGGATCGCCTTCGAGGAGGCGTCCTTCCGCGGGGTGGATCTGGTGGCGGTGCACTCCTGGAGTGACAGCGGGGTGTTCGAGTTTCCCGGCGCGGACTGGTCGACGTTGCAGGCGATGGGGGAGGAGACCCTCGGCGAGCGTCTGGCCGGGTGGCAGGAGCGCTACCCCGACGTCCTGGTGCGCCGTGTGGTGGTCGCCGACCACGCCGCCCGCGAACTGCTCGAGCAGGCCGACAGCGCCCAGCTTCTGGTGGTGGGCAGCCACGGCCGCGGTGGTTTCGCCGGGATGCTGCTGGGCTCGGTGAGCACGGCGGTGGTGCATGGGGCCCGGATGCCGGTGATCGTCGCGCGGTGACGATGACGGCGCCAGCCGGCTGAGGAACCGCGCAGACTGACGATGCCGAACTTGCCCTGCAGGGACATCACCAACGACGCGGTCGGTTCACCCGCCGGCCTCGTCAACACCGCCTACTCATCCTGGGTGCTGGGCAACAGTCTTTCGACGATCCGAAACAGCGCTGGCCTGGCTGGGGAAGCGATTTTCGGCGGCGACGGGAAGATCTCCGCCCTGCCGGTCACGACGAAAACGACCGCGGTCGAACCCCCAGGGCCACGACCTCCGGAGAGACGCCCACGCCATCGAGGCAAACGTCTCACCGGAGGTCGTCGCGGCCCACCGTCCAAGACGGTGCATCGCGAAAACATCCGCCACTGCGCCAGATGGCGGTTTCAAGGGGCTGCCAGCTGTTGTGGTCTGGGTGGCGGTGAGGCAGATCGTGGTGGAGCATCGGGATCGGTTCTGCCGGTTCGGTTCTGGGTACGCCGAAGCGGCTCTTGCCGCCCAAGGCCGAGAGTTGGTGGTGGTCGATTCCGTCGAGGTCGACGATGACGGGTGGGGCGTTCAGGCGTTCCGTCCGATTCGCCTGAGCCGGCATCCGACTCTCCGCCGCCGTTCGTCACCGTCGATCAGTTGTCCAGAGTTGAGCCTCGTCAACGTGACCACTCCACGCTCTGGCTTGCACCGGGCGCCTGTCCGAACAGCACGTAGCGCACCAGCAGCAGCCCACCCGCCAGGCGGTCTTGCAGTGGTCCGGCGGGCAGCCCCGAAATCCAGGCGTCCGCCGCATCCACAACCACTTGGATGGCGATGAAGAAGCCCCAGGTGATTTTTCCGTTTGAGATCGCTTCGGTCAGAATGCCCGACGGTATTTGAGAGGCTGCTGGCCCGGGGGCGGCTGCTGCGGCGGCGGCCGCAGGAAGCGGAGTCGCTGCGGCTGGGGCAGACGAAGATCCGCCAACGGCAGAAGCCGGAAGCACAGGGGTAACCGAAGCTGTAGATGCGGCCGATGCCGGGAGCGTCTGGCCAGTGCTGACTGCGACCGCGGGAGCGTCCTGCGTCGGAGCGTCCGCGCCCAGTTGGCGGCGCACGGCACCGAGCACGAGCCAGGATGCTGGTGACTCGGCCGGCGGGCTGCCAGGCCCTGAACCCGACAAGGTCGACCACACGGACGCCAGGCCGGCCAGTGTTACTGCGGCGACCGGCTGCGCCGGTGGTGACGCCATCACCGGAGTCACCGGCACAGTTGGCGCGGCCAGCGGTGCCACGAGCGCCAGGCCCTCCGCGGACGCCGCAGTGGTAGAACCGGTTTGCAGGACAGACGATCCCGAACCGATCGAAGCTGCGGCCGCGGCATCGCCAGCCGGCACCGAACTGGTGTCGAAACCAACCAGGGTTGGCGAGTCTACTTTCACCGAGACGGGCGCCGGCTCGCCGCCGTGCGGGGACGGAGCTACTGTGCCAGCGCCCGCCGACACCGGTGTATCGTGGTGCTGTCGCGCATCCCGCGCTGCGGGACTAACCGGACCGGCGGCGTCAGCCACCGTAGAACCCCCCGCAGAAACCGGCACCTCAGGCACCGAACCCGACGTCGCCGGGCGCGGAGCCCGAACACCCGCCGCCGGGGCCGGTGAACTTCTCACCCCCGACCCCGCCGAACGCCCCACCACACTGCCCCGCCTGGCCGGCGCGGACTTGGCCCCGCCCCCACGACTCGCCGGCGCGTTGGACGCCGACGAGTCCGCGCCCGCCGACGAACCGGTGCCCTCGCCACTGTCAGCCGCGGCTACCGCCGCCGGCCCCGCCAAAAACAGCCCCACCGCGAACGCCGCCGCACTGCCCCGGACGAACTTCCTGACATTTTTGCGACCATTGGCCCTGACAGACATGACTTTGACTCCTCCCACTTCCAGGGTTCGGCCGCCGCCAGTGACGCCGATCACAGGACTGTATCGAGAGCGAGGGCATATAGCGAGGGTTAGTTAGGACGTATGAAAAACGTCTGAAACTCTCATTCGCCCAACAGGTCGTGACGGCGCCAGCCGGCTGAGGAACCGCGCAGTGGGGTGGCGCGCGATGGGGGTTTCAGCGCGGTGAGGGCTGCTGCTGGGTGATGCAGTGGATTCCGCCGCCGCGCTCGAACAACGGGCGGGCGTCGACCGAGACCACCTTCCGACCGGGGTACTGCTCGGCGAGGATGGCCAGCGCATCGCGGTCGTGGACGTCGTCGAAC
Source organism: uncultured Actinomycetes bacterium (assembly GCA_903862565.1). Taxonomy (GTDB): domain Bacteria; phylum Actinomycetota; class Actinomycetes; order Mycobacteriales; family Mycobacteriaceae; genus Mycobacterium. The sequence goes on from CAIOYU010000293.1 coordinate 9,653, forward strand.
CCGCAGGCGATTACGCCGCCGTTGACCACCAGGTGGTTGATGTAGCTGTAATCGACGTAGCCCTCGTCGTCGGTCAGCGTCGCGGGGGCCGGCATCTCGGTGATCTCCCATGCCTTCCCGGCCGCATCGGTGGTGGCGTCGATCGCGGCCCGGATCTGTTGGCACACAAGGTAATCCGGATGCGACGGGTCGTTCTGGGTGTGCAGTAGCAGCCGGCCCGGCGAGGTGATCACGGCGACGATGTCGACGTGCCCGCGGGTGCCGAACCGCGCGCTGTCCCGGGTCAGCCCCTGCGGGAGCCAGACGGCGTGGGTGGCGCCGATGGTCCGCGCCAACTCCGCCTCGACCTCTGATCGGCTCATGCCCGGGTTGCGGCCGGGGTCGAGTTGCACGGTGTCGGTGAGCAGGACGGTGCCGTCCCCGTCGACGTGGATGCCGCCGCCCTCGTTCACCAGGTCGGAGTCGACGACGGGAACGCCGGCCGCCTCGGCGACCACCCGGCCGATCTTCGCGTCGAGGTCCCAGCGCGCCCAGTCCTGCGCGCCCCACCCGTTGAACACCCAGTCGACTGCGGCCACCGACCCGTCGGCGGCGTGCACGAACGTCGGCCCGATGTCGCGCATCCAGGCGTCGTTGAGCGGGGCCTCGATGATGTCGACGGCGTTCGACAGGTAGCGGTCCGCCACGGCCCGTTCCCGCGGATGCACGACCACGGAGACGGGTTCGAACTCGGCGACCGCGTGGGCGACCGCAGCCCACGTCGAGCGCGCCTCGTCGCGGGCCTGTTCGGAGTCACCCAGCGAGTAGCCCTCGCAGGGGAACGCCATCCACACCCGGTCCTGCGGCGACCATTCGGCCGGCATCCGGTACTGGGCTTCGGTCATCCCGCGATCATAGGGGCGGCGTGCGGGGCGGAGCACTGCGTCGCGCGCCGGTGGCCTCGAACGCCGCGGCGAACGCCAGCAGTGCGGTGTCGTCGTACGCCCGCCCGGCGAAGGTCAACCCGACCGGCATGCCGATGTCGGCCATGGTGCCCATCGGCACCGTCACTGTCGGAATCCCCAGATGCCGGGGCACCAGATTGCCGTTGGCCACCCACACCCCGTTGCGCCAGCCGAGGTCGGCCGAGTCGGGGTTGACGTCCATGTCCGCCGGGCCGACGTCGGCGACGGTCGGGAAGATCACCGCGTCCAGACCGCGCCGGTGCATCCAGGCATCCAGATCGACCTTGCGGGTCTTCTCCAGCCCGCGCAGTCCCTCCTCGAGATGCGGGATGTCCAGGAACGACTCGATGGGGTGGCGCCGGATGAAATCCGGATAGGAGGTGATGTCGTCGCCGAATCCGTGCGCCCGGTCCGGCAGAGCGCCCGGCGGATGCACCCAGATCAGGGCGCCGTCGACCCCGGCCAGTCCCGGGAAGTGCGGATCGCCGTTGGCCTTGAGGAAGTCGTCCCAGGCCCAGGCGGACAGGTCGAGGATCTCGCGGTCGAGGAACTCCGTGCTGACCAGTCCGCGGGTGCGGATCGACGGGGTGCCGGGACGGTCGCACTCGTAGTTGGAGACCACCGGGAAGTCCACCAGGACGACATCCGCCCCCGCGGCCACGAGGTCGGCGCCCGCGGCCTGGAACAGGTCGATGACGGACTGGCGCGTCAGGATGGGTTGACCGGTCGATCCGCCGATGCCGAGGCCGTCACCGACGCCCGCCTCCGCGTCGGCGTTGATGTACATGCGCGGGACTCCGAACCGCTTGCCCGCCAACGTCGTCCGGGCTGAGGGCCGATCCGGGGGGAGTAGCGCCCGGTAGGACTTCGGGCGGACCGCCGAGGCCCGTGGAATGGTGATCCACGGTTGGGACCGCCATAGGTCACCGCGCGTGTCGGCGTCGTTGGCGACGACGACGTCGAGCACCTCGAACATGTCGGCCATCGTGCGGGTGTGCGGGACCACCACGTCCATGGTGGGCACCAGGGGCCAGTTTCCGCGCACCGAGATGATGCCCCGCGACGGGGTGTAGGCGCACAGTGCGTTGTTGGTGGCCGGCGCCCGCCCGCTGGACCAGGTCTCCTCGCCCAGCCCGAACGCCGCGAAACTCGCCGCCGTCGCGGTACCCGATCCGTTGGAGGATCCCGACCCGAATGCCGAGGTCAGAAACTCTGCGTTGTAGGGACTTTCGGCGCGGCCGTACAAACCGCGCTGCATGCCGCCGTTGGCCATCGCCGGCATGTTGGTCAGCCCGATCAGCACCGCCCCGCCCCGGCGCAACTGCTCGATCGCGAACGCGTCCCGCTGTGCGGTGAGGGTTTCGAACGCATACGAGCCCGCCGCCGCGGTCAGTCCGGTCGCCAGGTAGCTGTCCTTGGCGGTGTAGGGGATTCCGTCCAGGGGCCCCCGCAGCTCCCCGCCGGCCCGCCGCTGATCGGAGGCGAACGCCTCGTGCACCGCCTCGGGGTTGCGCACGACAACGGAATTCAGGGCCGGGCCGCCCCGGTCGTAGGCGTCGATGCGGCGCAGGTAGGCCTCGACGAGTTCGACACTGGTCACCCGCCCCTGGTCGAGTGCTCCCCGAAGGTCGGCGATCCCGGCTTCGGTGACGTCGAAGGAATTCACCTTGTCAACCCTCCGTCAGTTCCCGGTAGAGCCGGGTGTAGGCCGCGGCGCTGCGATCCCACGACACATCCTGCGCCATCCCGTGCTTCTGCAGGCTCTGCCACAGCGCCGGATCGGTGAAGCAGTCGGCCGCGTGCGCGAGGGCATCCTCCAGGCTGGGCTGATCGACCGGCGAGAACAGGAAACCCGTGGCCACCCGGGAACCGAGGCCCGCGTGATTGGCGTCGACGATCGTGTCGCTGAGCCCACCGGTGCGGGCGGCGATCGGCACGCAGCCGTAGCGCATTCCGTAGAGCTGCGTCAGGCCGCAGGGCTCGAAGCGTGACGGCGACAGAATGGTGTCGCAGCCGCCGTGCATCAGATGGGAGAGGTCCTCGTCGTAGCCGATGATCGCCCCGACCCGGCCGGGGTGGCGCTGCGCGGCCGCGGTGACGGCCTGTTCGAGGGCCGGTTCACCCGTGCCGACCACGGCCAGGCGCGCACCCGTCGACACCAGGCGATCGACACTGGCAGCCAGGATGTCGATGCCCTTCTGCCAGGTCAGCCTGCTCACCACACCGTGCAGAAGCCCATCGCCGGTGTCGAGGCCGAACTGCTTCTCGACCGCGCGTTTGTTGCAGGCGCGCCTGTCCAGTGTCTCTGCGGTGAAGCTCTGCGGCAGAGCGGAATCGCCCTCGGGATTCCAGCCTTTGCTGTCGATTCCGTTGACGATTCCGCGCAGTGCGCCGCGGCGCGCACGCAGCAGGCCGTCCAGGCCCATCCCGTACTCGGGTGTGCAGATCTCGCGCGCGTAGGTCGGGCTGACGGTGGTGATCCGGTCGGCGAAGGCGAGGCCGCCCTTGAGATAGCTGATGCCGCCGTAGTACTCGACGCCGTCGATCCCGAACACCTCGGGCGGCAGACCCAGCATGCCGAAATCCCACGCCGGGAACTGCCCCTGGAAGGCGATGTTGTGCACCGTCAGCACTGATTTCGGCCCGCCCTGGTGCTTGGCGTAGACGGGGCCCAGTCCGGTCTGCCAGTCGTGGCAGTGCAGGA
>CAIOYU010000294.1 GCA_903862565.1 uncultured Actinomycetes bacterium
CCGGGAATTGCGCAGCGCCGGGGCGGTTTTCGGATTGCTCGACATCGACGACGAGTTCTTCATCATCGTGCGGCCTGCGCCGGCGGGAACACGGCTGTTGCTGTCCGACGCCACCGCCGCGCTGGACTACGACATCGCCGCCGAAGCCCTGGAGAAACTCGACGCCGACATCGCTGCCGAGGACCTGGAGGACACCGACCCGTTCGAAGAGGGTGATCTGGGCCTGCTCGCGGATGTCGGGCTACCCGACGCGGTGCTTAGCGTCATCCTCGACGAGACCGACCTTTACCCGGACGAGCAAATCGGTCGCATCGCGCGGGAGATGGGCTTCGCCGAGGAGTTGTCGAAGTTCCTCGACCGTCTCGATCGGTGACGCGCGCAGACGACGACCTGATCCGGGCGGCGATCGCTGCGGCCGAGCTGGCGGGGACCGATGACGTGCCGATCGGCGCGGTGGTGTTCGACGCCGACGGAGTCGAGTTGGCCCGGGCCGCCAATGCCCGTGAAGCCCTCGGTGACCCGACCGCCCACGCCGAGATCCTGGCGCTCCGGGCCGCCGCCCGGGCGCTTGGCGACGGCTGGAGGTTGGAGAGAACCACGCTGGCGGTGACGGTCGAACCCTGCACCATGTGTGCAGGCGCGTCGGTGATGGCTCGGGTGGGCCGCGTGGTGTTCGGCGCGTGGGAGCCCAAGACCGGGGCCGTGGGCTCGTTGTGGGACGTCGTGCGTGACCGACGCCTGACGCACCGGCCGGAGGTGCGGGGCGGGGTGCTGGCCGACGAGTGTGCCGCGCTCCTCGATGCATTCTTCGCCCGCCACCGCGATTTGGGCTAGTCCGGGTCGGACCGTAAGATTCGTCGCGGTGGCGTGTCCGAGCGGCCTAAGGAGCACGCCTCGAAAGCGTGTGAGGGGTAACCCCCCTCCGAGGGTTCAAATCCCTCCGCCACCGCCATTAGTACCCGGCCTGTATGCCCAATTAGAGCGCTTTTTTCAGGGGCTGCCAGCGGTGCATCCCGCGGCGTTCGACGTTTGGCGTCGGGTTGTCCGACTAGGGACAGGCTACGGATATCTCAAAATAGCGGTCTATGTCACGCTGGCTGGCTGTCAATCCCGTTGCGTACCCGGACGTGAAGTAAGTGTTTTCCGTCTTCTGGACGGTGGGAAGGCTTTTACCTGTCTCGCTATCGACTACTCCGTCGTTGACCAACATGAGGTTGACTCCGTGTCGGTACCCGAGATCGACGTACTTCAGGACCGACTCGTCCGGGGAGAGGCCTATCTCGACCCCCCCGGTGTCCGGCTTGCCTATCGAGATCACGTAGTTATCGTCTCTGGTGTCGCATGTGACGGGGCCTTGAATATGTTGGGGCTCTTTGTCCAATCCGGTTGTGAAGCGGAAGTGTCCGGGGGCTAGCTTTCGCGCAGTGTTGATGTCGTTTGCTACTGCGGTTGTGCGGGAAAGTTCTGCATCGGGCACTTGGATCGGTAAGGCCTGCGCACTGGTTGCCTCGGTTTTGTATCCGGTCAGCAAGACGGTGCAGGTCAGCACAGAGGCGACCAGACCCCAGCGGATGCGCATACTGCCGAGTATGCCTCTGGCTGCGACGTGATTGCCACACCGGACCGTGGAATCGAGTTGAGACTGTGACTTCGCTGTGATCGAGTCGTGGCTCGACAACGCGCCCGGCGGCGCCCTACGCGAACCAAAAATCCCCAGGCGTGTCCAACCTCAGGGGCAGCGTACGGAGTCCATGGTGTAGGGCCGGGTGTGTGCCCATTCGGCGGCCAGGCTGCGGGTCACCCTCCGCCCCGATCGGCATCCTCTGTGTCCTGCTCGACCAGCGAACGAGTCGGGGGCTTTCGACGACGACCTTTCTCTTTTTCAGCTCAGATCCACCTGAAGCGCATCCACCAGTTAGCGGCTGCTCTATGACCTTCTCGGAGCGTTCTATGACTGGCTGGGCTTTGACGTGGTGACATGCATGGACCGGCTCCGGAGTAGCTGGGTCCGGGAAAACTGACACGAATTGACGTGGGC
>CAIOYU010000295.1 GCA_903862565.1 uncultured Actinomycetes bacterium
ATTAGTGACTGGAGTTCAGACGTGTGCTCTTCGATCTTTGGACGTCGACGTCGTCCGCACCTCGTCCGACGAACCACTCGCCAAACGGCTTTTGGCGATCAGTGATGTTGTCGATCACTGGATGGACACCCATCTGCCGGATGTGATCGCCATCGAGCGGGTGTTCGCCAACGCCAACGCCAACACCGCCATGGGCACCGCCCAGGCCGGTGGCGTCATCGCGCTGGCCGCCGCCCGGCGCGACATCGACGTGTATTTCCACACACCCAGTGAGGTGAAGGCCGCTGTCACCGGAAACGGACGGGCCGACAAGGCGCAGGTCACCACCATGGTCACTAAAATCCTTGAGCTGCAACAGAAGCCGACACCCGCTGACGCGGCCGACGCGCTCGCGCTGGCGATCTGCCACTGCTGGCGGGCGCCGATGATCGCCCGGATGGCGAAAGCCGAGGCCATGGCCGCCCAGCAGCGCCGGGCCTACCAGGCCAAGCTGAAGGCCGCCCCGGTCGCCGCGGCACGGAGAGCACCGTGATCGCCTCGGTGCGCGGCGAAGTCGTCGACATCGCCCTCGACCACGCGGTGATCGAAGCCGCCGGGGTCGGGTACAAGGTGATGTGCACCCCGTCGACGCTGGCCACCCTCAAACGGGGCAGCGTCGCGCGGCTGATCACCGCGATGATCGTGCGCGAAGACTCGCAGACGCTGTACGGCTTCGCCGACGGTGACGCCCGCGACCTGTTCCAGCAGTTGCTCGGCGTGTCCGGGGTGGGGCCCAAGATCGCGCTGGCCACCCTGGCGGTCTACGACCCGGCCACGCTGCGTCAGGCGCTGGCCGACGGCGACGTGGCCGCGCTGACCCGGGTGCCCGGCATTGGCAAGCGCGGCGCCGAGCGCCTGGTGCTGGAACTGCGCGACAAGATCGGCGCGGTGGCGGGTCCCTCCGGGGTGGTCGCGGCAAGCGGTCACGCCATCCGAATCCCGGTGGTGGAAGCTCTTGTGGGCCTTGGGTTTCCGGTCAAGCAGGCCGAGGAGGCGTGCGACAGGGTGCTGGCCGGCGACCCTGAGGCCACGACGTCGAGCGCGTTGCGCGCGGCGCTGTCGCTGTTGGGCAAGACCCGATGAGCCGCGTGCGCGAAGAGCTGAACTAGCGTGGGCCGCTTCGACGACGACTCCTACGAGGAGCAGCCCGAACGGGACGTTTCGGCGGCGTTGACCGTCGGGGAGAGCGACGTCGACGCCAGCCTGCGGCCGCGGTCCCTGGGGGAGTTCATCGGACAGCCGCGGGTGCGCGAACAGCTGCAATTGGTCCTCGAAGGCGCCAAGAACCGCGGCGGCACACCCGATCACATCCTGCTGTCCGGTCCGCCGGGTCTGGGTAAGACCTCGCTGGCGATGATCATCGCCGCCGAACTGGGATCCTCGTTGCGGTTAACCTCCGGACCCGCGCTGGAGCGGGCCGGCGACCTGGCCGCGATGCTGTCCAATCTGGTTGAGGGCGACGTGCTGTTCATCGACGAGATCCACCGCATCGCCCGGCCCGCCGAGGAGATGCTTTATCTGGCGATGGAGGACTTCCGCGTCGACGTCGTCGTGGGCAAAGGCCCGGGCGCGACCTCGATTCCGCTGGAGGTTGCTCCCTTCACCCTGGTCGGGGCGACCACGCGGTCGGGCGCCCTGACCGGGCCGCTGCGCGACAGGTTCGGCTTCACCGCACACATGGACTTCTACGAGCCCGCTGAACTGGAGCGGGTGCTGGTCCGCTCGGCAGGCATCCTGGGCATCGAACTGGGCCATGACGCCGCCGCGGAGATCGCCCGTCGTTCCCGGGGCACCCCACGTATCGCCAACCGGTTGCTGCGCCGCGTCCGCGACTATGCGGAGGTTCGCGCCGACGGCGTCATCACCCGAGATATCGCCAAACTGGCGTTGGCGGTCTACGACGTCGACGAACTCGGCTTGGACCGACTGGACCGCGCGGTGCTTTCGGCGCTGACCCGAAGTTTCGGTGGCGGACCGGTGGGAGTGTCGACGCTGGCGGTCGCGGTGGGCGAGGAGGCGGCCACCGTCGAGGAGGTCTGTGAGCCCTTCCTGGTGCGGGCCGGGATGATCGCGCGCACCCCGCGGGGCCGGGTCGCCACACCGCTGGCCTGGACACACCTGGGGATGACCCCGCCACCGACCGCAGGAGCACTGGGGCAGCCCGGCCTCTTCGAATGAGGCTTGAATATGATTCAGCCATGGTGACTGTGGGATTGGTGTTCGCACTGCTGGCGGCGCTGCTGCACATCTACATCTGGGTGATGGAGTCGCTGCGGTGGACTTCGCCGCGGACCAGGGCGGTCTTCGGCACCACCGAAGAAGAGGCCCAGACCACCAAGCTGCTGGCGTTCAACCAGGGGTTCTACAACTTGTTCCTGGCGCTCATCACCCTCGTCGGGATCCTGATGGTCCGCACCGGACAGTTCACAGCCGGCCCCACGCTGTTGTTCGCCTCTCTTGGGTCGATGCTGGGCGCTGCGGTGGTCCTGCTGCTGTCCTCCCGGGGGAGCAAGGCCCGAGCGGCCTTCATGCAGGGAATCTTTCCGCTGATCGCGATCGTGCTGTTCGTCTCTGCGCTCAAGGTGCACTGACACCGCCGATGCGCACCCTGTTCGCCGGTGGAACGGTCTGGACGGGGCGCAACGACACCGACGCGGTGCTGGTCTCACACGGATCGGTGCAGGCCGTCGGAGAACGGGCCCGCCGGGAAGCGGCCGGTGACCCGTCCACGGCGGTCATCGACCTTGATGGCGGTTTCCTCATGCCCTCGTTCGGCGACGGCCATGCCCACCCGATGTATGGCGGCCTGGAGTCGGCGGGGGTGCCGGTCGGGGTGTGCGAGTCGGTGGACGAGATCGTCGCCGCAGTCAGCACGTACGCCGACCAGCACCCCGGCGCCGAATGGATCGTCGGAGCCGGTTACGACTGCAGCCTGAGCCCGGCCGGTCTGTTCGATGCCCGGTGGCTCGATGCCGCGGTGGCCGACCGCCCCGTGGTGCTGCGGGCCCTTGACTACCACACGGTGTGGTGTAACAGCGAGGCGTTGCGGCGCGCGGGGATCACCGCCGACACACTTGATCCGGTGCTCGGTGAAATCCCGCGCCGCGACGACGGTTCGGTGCGCGGCACGCTGCGCGAGTGGGGTGCGGTGGACCTGGTGCTCAACGTCATGCCGCCGCACCGCGAGGACGTCCGGATCACCGCACTCCAGATCGCGACCGACTACCTGCTGGCCCGCGGCGTCACCTGGGTTCAGGACGCCTGGGTCGAACCGGCCGACGTCGCAACCTATCTGGCCGCCGCCGAGAGCCTGCGGATGCGGTTCAACCTTGCTCTCTACGCCGATCCGCGCCATTTCGAGACCCAGATCCAGGGATTCGCCGAGTCGGTCCGCAGCGTCGTGGACGCGGACTGCCCGCTCCTGACCGCGCAGAGCGTGAAGTTCTTCGCCGACGGAGTTATCGAGAACGAGACCGGGGCGCTGCTCGAGCCGTACTGCTCGGCCCTGCACACACACGGTCAGCGCAACTGGGCGGGAGAGTCGCTGGCGGAGGCCGCCCGACGCGTGGACGACCTCGGACTGCAGATTCACATCCACGCGATCGGGGACGCCGCGGTGCGTCAGGCCCTCGACGCCATCGAGTACGTCCAGCGCCACAACGGCCCCCGCGATCGCCGCCCGGTGATCGCTCACGTCCAACTTGCCGACGACGCCGACATCGAGCGATTCGCACATCTTGGCGTCATCCCTAACATGCAGCCGCTGTGGGCCAAGGCGGACTCCTCGATGGCCACCCTCACCGTTCCCCGGCTCGGTGCGCCGCGCGCCGACCGGCAATACCGACTGGCCACGATCGCGGCCTCCGGCGCGCGGATGGCCTTCGGGTCGGACTGGCCGGTGACCTCCGGCCACCCGCTGGAAGGAATAGCCGTCGGGGTGTCGCGACAAACGGCGCACGGCTTCCCGCCGGAGGGCTGGTCCCCCCGGGAAAGGATCTCCGTCGAGCGAGCGCTGTCGGCGTACACAGCCGGGGTGGCCTACCAGGCGTTTGCCGAGAACACGTGGGGTGCAATCGTTCCCGGGGCCAGCGCTGACCTGGTCTGGCTGGACCGCGACCCCCGCGCGACGCCGGCGCTGGCACTGCCCGCGATCGGGGTGCGCGCCACCTACCTGCGCGGGCAGGCGGTGTTCGAGCGGTGAACGGTGCCGGCTACTCCCCGGTGTAGGCCATCACATGCTTGATGCGGGTGTAGTCCTCCAAGCCGTACAGCGACAGGTCCTTGCCGTGGCCGGAGGACTTGTAACCGCCGTGCGGCATCTCCGCGACCAGGGGGATGTGGGTGTTGATCCACACGCAGCCGAAGTCCAGGGCGGCCGACACCCGCAGTGCCCGCTTGACGTCCTTGGTCCACACCGATGACGCCAGGCCGTACTCGACACCGTTGGCGAACGCGATGGCCTCGGCTTCGTCGGCGAAGGACTGGACCGTGATCACCGGCCCGAAGATCTCCTCCTGGACGTGCCGGTCACCCTGGCGCAGGCCGCTGATGACGGTGGGTTCGATGTAGAACCCCTTGTCGCCCTGACGGTTTCCGCCGGCAGCCATGATGGCGTGCTTGGGGATGTCGGCCAGGAAGCTCAGCACCCGCTCCAACTGGTTGGGGTTGTTCACCGGAGGGATCCAGCCCTCCTCGTCGTCGTCGGCGCGGTCGAACGTGGTGAACGCGCCCTTGGCCTGTTCGGCCAGTGCGGCCGACAGGTCATCGGCGACCCCGGCCTGGGCCAGCACCCGGGTGGCCGCGGTGCAGTCCTGGCCCGCATTGAAGTAGCCCGCCACGGCGATGGCCTCGGCGGCCGCAGCGACATCGGCGTCGTCGAACACGATCACCGGAGCCTTGCCGCCCAACTCCAGGTGGGTGCGCTTGAGGTTGGCGCCCGCACTGGTGGCCACCGCACGTCCGGCGCCGACCGATCCGGTGATCGACACCATCTGCGGGGTGGGGTGCGCGACGACGGCCGCACCGGTGGCCCGGTCCCCGCAGACCACGTTGAGCACGCCGGGCGGGAAGTGGTTGCCCGCGATCTCGGCGAGCATGACCGAGGTGACCGGGGTGGTGTCACTGGGCTTGAGCACCACGGTGTTTCCCGCGGCGATGGCCGGACAGAACTTCCAGATCGCCATCATCATCGGGTAGTTCCAGGGAGCCACCTGGCCGATGACGCCGACGGGTTCGCGGCGAATCCACGACGTGTGATCGGCCATGTACTCACCGGCCGATTTGCCTTCGAGAATGCGGGCAGCTCCGGCGAAGAACCGGATCTGATCCAGCATCGGCGGGATCTCCTCGGCCATGGTGACGTGCTTGGGCTTGCCGGTGTTCCGGCCCTCCGCGGCCACCAGTTCGGCCGCAGCCTTCTCCACCTCGTCGGCGAACCCCAGCAGTGCCTTCTGCCGGTTCGAGGGAGTGGTCTTCTTCCAGTCCGCAAAGGCGGCGGAAGCTGCGGCGTAGGCCTTGTCGATGTCCTCGTCGTTGGAAATCGGTGCGGTGCCGTAGCTTTCGCCGGTCGACGGGTCGACGATCTCCATGGTCGCGCCGCTGGTGGAATCCACCAGTTCGCCGTTGATGAAGTTCTTGACCTTTGTCATTGCAGCTCCTGGGTGAGTGGGACGGGGATCAGAGGTCTCGGGTCAGAGGTCTTTGAGGATGTCGGCGAGCACGTCGAGACCTTCGTGCAGCAGTTCGTCGCTGATGCTCAGCGGCGGCAGGAACCGCAGGATGTTGCCGAACGTCCCGCAACTCAGCACCAGAACACCCTGGGCGTGCGCCCGGGCGCACAGCGCCTTGGTCAGGTCCGGATCCGGTTCCGCCGAGCCGGATTTCACCAGTTCGACGGCGATCATGGCGCCGCGGCCGCGGACGTCGCCGATGCGGTCGTCGTCGGCCTGGATGCGGTGCAGCTTGTCCTTCATCAGCCGCTCGATCTGCTTGGCACGGTCGAGCATCCCGTCGAGTTCGACAGTTTCGATGGTGGCCAGGGCGGCCGCGCAGGCCACCGGGTTGCCGCCGTAGGTACCGCCGAGGCCGCTGACGTGCGGGGCGTCCATGATCTCGGCGCGCCCGGTGACCGCGGACAGCGGAAGCCCGTCGGCGATGCCCTTGGCGGTGACGATGAGATCCGGGTCGATGCCTTCGTCCTCACAGGCGAACATCTGCCCGCTGCGCGCGAAGCCGCTCTGCACCTCGTCGGCGATGAACACCACGTCGTTGTCGGTGCACCAGGCCCGCAGCGTCGGCAGGAATCCCGGGGCCGGAACGATGAATCCGCCCTCGCCGAGGATCGGCTCGATGATGATCGCGGCGAGGTTGGCCGCACCGATCTGCTTGTCGATCACGGTCAGTGCCCGCTCGGCGGCCAGTTCGCCGTTGGTGGCCCATTCCTTGTTGATCAGGCCGTCGCGGTAGGGATAGGACAGCGGCGCGCGGTAGATCTCCGGGGCGAAGGGCCCGAACCCGCTCTTGTAGGGCATCGACTTCGCGGTCAGCGCCATGGTGAGGTTCGTCCGGCCGTGGTAGGCGTGATCGAAGCAGACCACCGCCTGCCGGCGGGTGTAGGCGCGGGCGATCTTGATCGCGTTCTCCACCGCCTCGGCGCCGGAGTTGAACAAAGCGGTGCGCTTCTCGTAGGAGCCCGGGGTGAGCCGGTTGAGGTGTTCGCAGACCTCGATGTACTCCTCGTAGGGCGTCACCATGAAGCAGGTGTGGGTGAAATCGGCGACCTGCTCGCGCACCGCGTCGACGACGCGGGGAGCGGCGTTGCCGACGGTGGTCACCGCGATGCCCGAACCGAGGTCGATCAGCCGGTTGCCGTCGATGTCCTCGATGATGCCGCCGTAGGCCCGTTCGCAGTAGACCGGCATGGTCACCCCGACGCCGCGCGACACCGCGGCCACGCGGCGCTTGGTCATCTCCTGCGACTTGGGACCGGGGATTTCGGTGACGAGCTTGCGGCTCTGTTCCACAGTGTTCACAGCTGCGCTCCTGACACGTCCCTCGAGGCGAGGGCAAGGGGGATCAAGCGGGTGTATTGAGCCTAGTCGGAACCCCGGTTCTCGCAACGGAAATCACGCCAACACCGGTCACGGTGCGCGGACTGTCGCAGACCCCTCCCGATCACGACCCCTTCCGCTCATTCTGCGGGCGGCGGGGCCCCCAACGCCGGGCCGTCGGCGCGGTCGACGGTGGCGAACGCACCGACGGGACGCCGACGAAGCCGACCGGGCGCAACCAGCGGATGCCCCAGCGCGACGACGGCGGCCAGCGCCCAGGATTCCGGGGCGCCCACCAGAGCCTTCACCTCGCCCTCCTGCCGGATCAGCATCGTGGTCAGCACGCCGCCGAGGCCCTCGGCGCGGGCGGCCAGCAGCATGCTCCAGACGAACGGGTAGATCGAAGCGCCGCCGGCGAACGAGTAGCGCTGGGCGTCTCGGTCCACCGCCGCCAGCGCCGGGAGGTCGGCGAACACCGCCAGCAGTGCGGGAACACGGTCCAACTGGGCGGCGAAGCCCTGTGCGGCCGCTGCCTCCAGAGCGGGGGAGGCGGCCGCCACGGCCGCGGCCTCGGCCGCCGGGTCGTTGCCGGGGGCCCACGGCCGCAGCCCGGCCGCGCCCATCGCCAGGTAGTCCCGCCAGCCGGGCAGATACAGGTCGCGAAGGCGGACGCGCAGACCCGGGTCCTGGACCACCACCACGTGCCAGGCCTGGGCGTTTGCGCCGCTGGGCGCAAATCGCGCGGTGTCCAGGATCCGGGCGAGCGTCTCGTCGCTGACGGGTTCGTCGGTGAACTCGCGCACCGTTCCGGTGCTGCGCAGGGTCTCGATCAGGTCCATCGGGTCATCATCGGCGCGAGGGTGCGGGCCAGGCAATGCGGTCGGGTGTTCGTGGTGAATGGCACACTGGACAGCCGGGGGCCGCAACGCCGGTCCCGTCAGCGACGACCCGAAAGACCAACCCAATGGACCTGTTGAGCCTCTTGCCTCTGATCCTCATCATGGGCGCGTTCATGTTCTTCGGCTCACGCCGCCAACGTAAGGCCATGCAGGCCACCATCGACCTGCACGATTCGCTGCGGGCCGGCGATCGGGTCAACACCACCTCTGGCCTGCAGGGCACGATCGCCGCGATCAGCGATGACTATGTGGACCTGGAGATCGCGCCCGGGGTGGTCACCCGCTGGATGAAGATGGCCATCCGCGACCGCGTCGAACCCGAGGTCGACACCGCCATCGGCGACGGCGGCGCACCCGCCGATGCCGTCAGCCGCGCCACCGAACTGACCCAGACCGAACCCGACCGCCTGCCCAAGGACTGAAACCCCTGGGCGGACCCGTACCCTTTCGGGGAGCCCGGGACCTTAGAACCGTCGGCAAAGAACGCGGCGCTGGCCTGCAGCACTGACTTAGGAGATACAACAACGTGGCATCGTCATCGGCGCCGGTGCATCCGTACCGCTACCTGGCGCTGTTCCTTATCCTGCTGATCGGGGTGTACCTGCTGGTGTTCCTTACCGGGAACAAGCAGGCCAAGCCGAAGCTGGGTATCGACCTCCAGGGCGGCACCCGGGTGACCCTGACCGCGCGCACCCCCGACGGCTCCAAGCCCACCCGCGATGCCCTCAACCAGGCCCAGGAGATCATCGGCGCCCGCGTCAACGGCCTGGGTGTGTCGGGCTCCGAGGTGGTCATCGACGGTGACAACCTGGTCATCACGGTTCCGGGCAACGACGGCAACGAAGCGCGCAACCTGGGCCAGACCGCGCGGCTGTTCATCCGGCCGGTGATCGGCCAGCCCATCCCGGTCGAGGCCGTCAACAAGAAGGTCGCCGAGGGCCAGGGCGCCCCGGGCGGTGCACCACCGTCCGGCGCACCCCAAACCGGCGCACCCCAGACCGGTGCACCGGGCGCGCCGCCCGCCCCGCCGGCCGAAGGCGCTCAGCCGCCCGCATCGGGTGCGGCGTCGCCGGCCCCAGCCAGTCCGGCCCCGCAGCCGCGTCCGTTCCCGCTGGAGCCCACGCCGGCGCCGGAACCATCGGTACCGGCCGCGCCCGGCGGTGAGTCGGCAGCCCCGTCGGCGACGGAATCGCCCTCCCCGTCGTCGGCGTCGCCCACCCCATCAGCGGAGGCGACCCCGTCGGCCTCACCTGCACCGGGACAGCCTGCGGCGCCGGGAGCGCCGGGGCAGCCCACGCCCCCCGGACCCCCGGATCCCCAGGCCGACCTCGCGGCGCGGATAAAGTTCGAAAAGGAACTGCGCCAGAGCAGTAACCAGACCCTGCTGCTGTTCGCCGTGCAGTACGTGGCCGGGCGGTGCGGCCAGGAAGACGCCCTGGCGGGCAACGACGACCCGGCGCTTCCGCTGGTCACCTGCTCGCAGGACAACAAGTTCGTCTACATCCTGGACAAGTCGATCATCAGCGGCGACCAGATCAAGAACGCGTCCTCGGGCTTCGACCAGCAGGGCGGCGCCTACGTCGTCGACGTGGAATTCAAGGACGAGGCCTCCAAGACCTGGGCCGACTTCACCGCCTCCAACATCGGCACCCAGACCGCCTTCACGCTGGACTCCCAGGTGGTCAGCGCGCCGCAGATCCGGGAAGCCATCCCGGGCGGCCGGACCCAGATCAGCGGCGGTGACCCCGCGTTCACCGCCGACAGTTCCAAGACACTGGCCAACGTGCTCAAGTACGGCTCACTGCCGTTGTCCTTCGAGTCCTCGGAGGCGGAAACCGTTTCGGCCACCTTGGGATTGACCTCGCTGCGGGCCGGTCTCCTTGCCGGTGCCATCGGTCTGGGCCTGGTGCTGCTGTATTCGCTGCTGTACTACCGGGTGCTCGGCCTGCTCACGCTGCTGTCGCTGGTGGCCTCCGGAGCCATGGTCTACGGGATCCTGGTGCTCCTGGGGCGCTACATCGGCTACACCCTCGACCTGGCCGGCATCGCCGGTCTGATCATCGGTATCGGAACCACCGCCGACTCCTTCGTGGTGTTCTTCGAACGTATCAAGGACGAGATCCGCGAAGGCCGTTCGTTCCGGTCCGCGGTGCCGCGAGGCTGGGTGCGGGCCCGGAAGACCATCCTGTCCGGTTCGGCGGTGAGCTTCCTGGCGGCCGCGGTGCTCTACTTCCTGGCAGTCGGCCAGGTGAAGGGATTCGCCTTCACCCTTGGCCTGACCACCATCCTCGACGTGGTGGTGGTGTTCCTGGTGACCTGGCCGCTGGTCTACCTGGCGTCCAAGTCACCCACCCTGGCCAAGCCGGCCTACAACGGTCTCGGGGCGGTTCAGCAGATCGCCCGCGAGCGACGCGCCGCCGCTGCGGCATCGACGGGACGGGGATAGCTCGATGGCTGACGGCATCAGCGAAATCGAATCGACGGCAACCGAACTCGAGGCCGACACCTCGGCGTCCACCGTCGCGCCGGCGACCACCGGTACCGAAGCGATCCACCACAGCTTCTTCAACCGGCTCTACACCGGCACCGGCGGTTTCGACGTCATGGGCAAGCGCAAGCTCTTATTCGGCATCACCGCACTCATGGTGGCCGTCGCGATCGCCAGCATTCTGTTGCGCGGGTTCACGTTCGGAATCGACTTCCAGGGCGGCACCAAGGTCGGCTTCCCGCGTGGGACCGCGACGGTCAGCCAGGTCGAAGAGGTGTTCAGCCAGACCATCGGCACCGCGCCGGAGTCGGTGGTCGTCGTCGGAAACGGTGAATCCGCGACCGTGCAGATCCGGTCTGAGACGCTGACCAACGACGAGACGAACAAGCTGCGCGACGCACTGTTCGACAAGTTCCAGACCAAGGGTTCCGACGGCAAGCCCAACAAGATGGCCATCAGCGACTCCGCGGTCTCGGAGACCTGGGGCGGCCAGATCACCAAGAAGGCGCTCATCGCGCTGGGCGTGTTCCTGGTCCTCGTCGGCATCTACATCACCATCCGGTACGAGAAGTTCATGGCGCTGGCGGCGCTGGGCTCCCTGTTCCTGGACCTCATCACCACCGCCGGCATCTACTCGTTGGTGGGCTTCGAGGTCACCCCCGCGACGGTGATCGGCCTGCTGACCATCCTCGGCTACTCGCTGTACGACACCGTCATCGTGTTCGACAAGGTCGAGGAGAACACCAAGGGCTTCGAGCACACCACCCGCCGGACCTTCGCCGAGCAGGCCAACCTGGCCGTCAACCAGACCTTCATGCGCTCGATCAACACCAGCCTGATCTCGATCATGCCGGTGGCGTCGCTGATGATCGTGGCGGTCTGGATCTTGGGTGTCGGCACGCTCAAGGACCTCGCTCTGGTGCTGCTGATCGGCATCATCGTCGGCACCTACTCGTCGATCTTCTTCGCCACCCCGCTCATGGTGACGCTGCGGGAGCGCACCGAACTGGTGCGCAACCACACCCGCCGGGTCATGCGTCGACGCAGCGCCACGACCACCGAGGCCGGCGCCGAGGCGTCCGCCGAGTTGGAAACCGTGCCAGCGACCGGCGCGATGCTTGTTTCCGAGCCCGGGGCCCGGCCAATCCGGCCGAACCGCCCGTCCGGCAAGCGCAGTCCGCGCGACCGGTAGGCACGGACGTGGCTGTCAGGCGCCGTCAAGCGGCCGCCGTCGCGCTCGCGGGCGTGGTGACCCTGCTCGCCCCCACGGCGTGTTCGGCGAAGTCCGCCGCCGAGGTCAACTACGCCGTTGACGGCGTTCTGAGTACTTACAACACCAACACCGTCAACGGCGCCGCGTCGGCGGGTCCGCAGGCGCTGGCGCGGGTACTGACCGGATTCACCTTCCACGGCCCGGACGGCCAGGCGCTCGCCGACCACGACTTCGGTACGGTCACGGTGGCCGGCGGCGAACCGCTGCTGCTGGACTACCAGATCAACGACGATGCGGTCTACTCCGACGGCAAGCCGGTGACCTGCGACGACATGGTGCTCGCATGGGCGGCGCAATCCGGACGCTACCCCGGTTTCGACGCCGCCAGCCAGGCCGGATACATCGACATCGCCGGCATCGACTGCCAGGCCGGCCAGAAGAAGGCCCGGGTGACCTTCCTGCCGGGGCGCGCCGTCTTCGACCACAGCCAGTTGTTCACCGCGACCTCGATCATGCCCTCCCACGTCATCGCCGACCAGCTCGGTATCGACGTCACCGCCGCCCTGCTCAGCCGTGATCCGGCGGTCGTCCCGAAGATCGCCGACGCGTGGAACACCACCTGGGCGCTCAAGCCCGACCTCGATCTGGCGCGGTTCCCGTCCTCGGGCCCGTACAAGATCGACGCCGTGACCGCCGAGGGCGCGGTGGTATTGACCGCCAACGACCGCTGGTGGGGCACCAAGCCTGTCACCAAGCGGGTCACGGTGTGGCCCCGCGGCATCGACGTCCAGGACCGCATCAACAACGGCACCTTCCATGTCGTCGACGTCGCGACCGGCTCGTCGGGCACGCTGACCACACCGGACGACTACCAACGGACCGAGATCCTCTCCGGTGGCATCGAGCAGCTGATCTTCGGGCCCAAGGGTCCGGTGTCGACTGTTCCGGCCCGCCTTGCGCTGGCGCAGTGCACGCCACGGGACGTGATCGCCGGGAACGCGGGCATGCCGATCGCCAACGCCCGGCTCAGCACCGACATCGACGACGCCTACAGCACCCTGGAATCCGGCCCGCTGTCTGACCAGTACAACGTGGCCAACCCCGATGCGAGCCGCATGCTGCTCGAAGGCCAGCCGATGACCGTGCGCATCGGCTACCAGTCGCCCAATCCCCGGCTGGCCGCGGCGATCGCCGCGATCACCAAGGCCTGCGCGGCCGCCGGCATCACCGTCGAAGACATCACCACCGACTCCACCGGACCGCAGGCCCTGCGGGACGGGCAGATCGACGCATTGCTGGCCAGCACCGGGGGCGCAGCCGGAAGCGGCTCGACCGGATCCTCGGCGATTGACGGCTACACGCTGCACACCGGCAACGGCAACAACCTGTCGGCCTACAGCAACCCGCAGATCGACGGCATCATCTCGGCGTTGATCGTCATCTCCGACCCCAAAGAGCGGGTCCGGTTGCTCGGCGACGCGGCACCCATCCTGTGGAACGAGATGCCGAGCCTGCCGCTGTACCGCCAGCAACGCACCTTGCTGTGGAACAAGAAGATGTTCGGGATTCAGGCCAACCCCACCAAGTGGAGCGCCGGCTGGAACATGGACCGCTGGTCGCTGGAGCCGTAACGGGCGGAGTTGCAAACAGCTCGTAGCCCCGCTACTGGTCGTACGGCTTGGCGGCCAGGCTGTCGGACACCTGGACGAGGGGTTGCGTGTTCACCGCGATCGCGCCACGGAACGGCGCGTCGAGAGTGAGGATCAGGGTTACCGAGATGGCGGACACCAGGGCCCACCCGAACATCAGGTAAGGCCGGTCGACCTCCGCGGCGGCAGCGCCCATCGCCATCGCCAGCAGTGCCCCGCCGGCGATCAGCAGGCCGGTGAGCAACGGCGGCAGCGATCGCTGGGCCACCGCTGACATCTTGGACTGGGTGGCGGTCAGGGCCGCGGCTGCGGCGGTCATCGCGCTGGCCTCGGACGCACTCGTCCCGTTCCGGTAGGCCACGTTGTGGACGCTGTGCTGGAGCGTGTCGTAGGCCTGCGCCGAGGGTAGGTCCCCGCCCTGGCCGCGGGCCAGCAGCGGGATGTCCTGGGTCACTTCGACAGCCAGGTATCGGTCGAGATTGCCGACGATCTCAGCGACCCCGGTTTTGTCGGAAATGGACTTCGTCGCCCAGGCGAGTTGCTGAGCCGCTGTGGCCTGCGAGTCGACAGCCTCCTGTCCGGCATTGAGCGCTGACCATGTCATCGTCGCTGCGATGCCGATCAGGAAGCCGAAGATGGCCCCGATGGGGGTCAGCGTCTTGCCCGCGTAGTCCGTCAGTTCCGCGCGGCGTTTCGGGTCCGGAGCCCGCCGAACGGCGAAGCGTGAGATCAGGCTGGTTGCGGTGAAGAAGACGAACCAGAAGGCGATCAGCACCCACCAGGGTGACTCCCCGAAGAACCGCGACATGAACTCTCCTTGGCGCGCATGGACCGAAGCCCCGATTCTCCATGGTGCCAACCGATGGTGCGGCATTCCCGGCATGTTCGGGCGCATCGCCTGTAAGCGCGGCCCAGGCGATATCCTCGACAGCATCAACCTCGATGGGAGGTGAGCATGACCGAGGACGTGGCCGCAGCCCCGCGTGGGGCGGACGTCGCCGAGGCTCCGCATGCGGACCCCCGGCCGGACCAGGCCCCGGCGCAGGCCAAGTCGACCAGCAGCGCCTCACGGCGCGTGCGCGCCCGACTGGCCCGGCGCATCACCGCCCAGCGCAGCACCGTCAACCCGGTACTCGAGCCACTGGTGGCGGTGCACCGCGAGTTCTACCCCAAGGCCGACCTGTCGCTCCTGCAGCGGGGCTACGAGGTGGCCGAGGAACGGCACGCCACCCAGACGCGCCGCTCCGGGGACCCCTACATCACACATCCGCTGGCGGTCGCCAACATCCTGGCCGAACTGGGCATGGACACCACCACCCTGGTGGCCGCCCTGCTGCACGACACCGTCGAGGACACCGGCTACTCCCTGGCGGAACTGACCGCAGAGTTCGGCGACGAGGTGGGCCACCTCGTCGA
Source organism: uncultured Actinomycetes bacterium (assembly GCA_903862565.1). Lineage (GTDB taxonomy): Bacteria > Actinomycetota > Actinomycetes > Mycobacteriales > Mycobacteriaceae > Mycobacterium. The sequence continues at coordinate 14,754 of CAIOYU010000295.1, forward strand.
CGGGGTGACCAAGCTGGACAAGGTGGTGCTGGGCAGCGCCGCCGAAGGCGAGACCATCCGCAAGATGGTCATCGCGATGGCCCGCGATCCGCGGGTCCTGGTGATCAAGGTCGCCGACCGCCTGCACAACATGCGCACGATGCGCTTCCTGCCACCGGAGAAACAGGCCCGCAAGGCCGCTGAGACGCTGGAAGTCATTGCTCCCCTTGCGCATCGGCTCGGTATGGCGACGGTCAAGTGGGAACTCGAGGACCTGTCGTTCGCGATTCTGCACCCCAAGCGCTACGAGGAGATCGTCCGACTGGTGGCCGACCGTGCGCCGTCGCGGGACACCTACCTGGCCAAAGTTCGGACAGACATCGGATCGGCCCTCAACGGCATGAAGATCCACGCCCTCGTCGAGGGCCGGCCCAAGCACTACTGGTCGATCTACCAGAAGATGATCATCAAGGGCCGCGACTTCGACGACATCCACGACCTGGTCGGCGTGCGAATCCTCTGCGACGAGATCCGGGACTGTTACGCCGCTGTTGGCGTTGTCCATTCGCTGTGGCAGCCGATGCCCGGACGGTTCAAGGACTACATCGCCCAGCCCCGGTTCGGGGTCTACCAGTCGTTGCACACGACCGTCGTCGGGCCCGAGGGCAAACCGCTGGAGGTGCAGATCCGCACCCGCGATATGCACCGGACCGCCGAGTACGGCATCGCTGCGCACTGGCGGTACAAGGAAGCAAAGGGCCGCAACGGGGTTCCGCACTCGCACGCTTCGGCGGAGATCGACGACATGGCCTGGATGCGCCAGTTGCTCGATTGGCAACGGGAGGCCGCCGACCCCGGCGAGTTCCTGGAGTCGCTGCGCTACGACCTTGCGGTCAAGGAGATCTTCGTCTTCACCCCGAAGGGCGATGTGATCACGCTGCCCGCAGGTTCGACGCCGGTCGACTTCGCCTACGCCGTGCACACCGAGGTCGGCCACCGCTGCATCGGCGCCCGAGTCAACGGCCGGCTCGTCGCGTTGGAGCGCAAGCTCGAAAACGGCGAACTGGTCGAGGTTTTCACCTCCAAAGCCCCCAACGCCGGGCCGTCCCGGGACTGGCAGGGCTTCGTGGTGTCCCCGCGCGCAAAGGCCAAGATCCGGCAGTGGTTCGCCAAGGAGCGCCGCGAGGAGGCGCTGGAAGCGGGCAAGGAGGCCATCGTCCGCGAGGTGCGCCGCGGCGGTCTGCCGCTGCAACGCATCGTCAATGGCGAGGCGATGGCAGCGCTGGCCCAGGAACTTCGCTACGCCGACGTTTCGGCGCTGTATACGGCCGTCGGCGAAGGGCACGTCTCGGCTCGGCACGTGGTGCAGCGGATGCTGGCCCGGCTCGGCGGGGCCGACGGCGCTGAAGACGAGCTGGCCGAACGGTCCACTCCGGCGAACATGGCGGTGCGCCAGCGCAACACCGAGGACACCGGTGTCGCGGTCCCCGGGGCGGCCGGGGTGCTGACCAAGCTGGCCAAGTGCTGTACGCCGGTGCCCGGCGACAACATCATGGGTTTCGTCACCCGCGGTGGCGGGGTGAGCGTGCACCGGACGGACTGCACCAATGCCACTGCCCTGCGCGAGCAGTCCGAGCGCATCATCGAGGTGCTCTGGGCGCCCTCACCGACGTCGGTGTTCCTGGTGGCCATCCAGGTCGAGGCGCTCGACCGACACCGGTTGCTGTCCGATGTGACCCGGGTGCTCGCCGACGAGCGCGTCAACATTCTCTCGGCGTCGGTGAACACCTCCGATGACCGGGTTGCGATCAGCCGCTTCACCTTTGAGATGGGTGACCCCAAGCACCTCGGTCACGTGCTCAATGCGGTGCGCAACGTCGAGGGCGTGTATGACGTCTATCGGGTGACTTCAGCGGCCTGACGATGCCGGGCGAGGCACGAGCCCGGAGGAGGAGGGCCGCAGTCGGGTTCAGCGGCCTGACCGTCGAGTCGACGATGCCGCCGAGGGACGAGGCGGAGGAGGAGCGAGACAATCACGCTGCCCGGCGCCGGTAGGGTGAGGCCCATGCCTGAGGTGCCGTTGATGACCGGTTTCCCCACCGATCCGCTATCACGTGCCACCCTGCTCAACTGGCAGGATCCACCGTTCAATCGATGGTCCTTCCAGCACCTGCGGGAGCTGATTCCCACTCAGCGGATTCCGCGCGGTGAGGGACCGGGACGACCGCTGGAGTGGCACGACACCCCACTGGACCCCGCGGCGATCACCGTGCATCGAGTCGATGACCGGCAGTCGACCCTTGCCGAGGTTCTCGCCGAGACCTGGACCGACGCCGTTGTCGTCGTTCATGACGGCCGGATCGTGCTGGAGTCCTACTTCAACGCGATGGCCCCGGACACCGTGCATCTGCTGATGTCGGTCACCAAGTCGGTCGTCGGATGCATGGCCGGTGTACTGGTGAGTCGTGGACTGCTCGACCCGACTGTTCCGATCGACCTCTACGTACCCGAGGTCACCGGATCCGGATACAGCGGGGCCAGCACGCGCGACCTGCTCGACATGCGCACCGGCGTGCTGTTCCGGGAGGAGTACACCAACCCGCAGTCCGAGGTCCGCGAGATGGAACGCTATATGGGATGGCGGCCCGGGCTCAGCCCCGGATACGACGGCGGCATGTACGCATTCCTCGCCTCGATGAGCGCCGTCGGCCCGCACGGCGGGCCGTTCGTCTACCGCTCGGCCGATACCGACATGCTCGGCTGGGTCTGCGAGCGCGCCTCGGGCGTCAGGATGGCCGACCTGATCTCCGATCTGATCTGGAAACCGGTGGGTGCGGAGTTCGAGGCCGAAATCACTTGTGACGGTGTGGGTTCGGCGATCCACGATGGTGGGATGTCGGCGACCGCGCGCGACGTCGCGAGGTTCGGGCAGATGCTCCTCGAGGACGGCTACGTGGCAGGCGTTCCCGTGGTGCCGAGCACGTGGTTGGCCCAGTCGCGTGCGATCGATCCGGACATCCGGGGAGCGTTCGCCTCGTCGGCCTCGGAGTCGACGCTGACCGGAGGCTGGTACCGCAACCAGTTCTGGTTCGTGCCCGGACCGCTGGGGGACCTGCAGGTTTGTCTGGGCATCCATGGTCAGATGGTCGTCGTCGACCGGGCGACCAGGACGGTGTCGGTGAAGTTTTCGTCGTGGCCGGCGGCCCAGACACCGTCCTACCTTGTCGACACCATCCGGGCGTTCGCCGCCACCGGCCGTCACCTGGCCGGGCTATCCGGTGAGGGGCTGACACCGGCGGCGCGCACCGGTCCCATCGGCGTGGCAGAGGGTCGCGAGCGCGGCCACGCCTGATCAGGGTTACTTGACGAAACCGATCGGATAGACCGCGGGCGGGCTCGGCAGCGGTTCGCTGACGTACATCGCGCGGATGCCGTTGATGTAGCGGTGGCAGCGGCGGGTGAGTCCGTCCTCGGTCTGCATCCGTCCCTTGGTGACCAGGATGCCGAGATCGGCGCCCTTGAACCGGTAGTCGCCGGGCCCGTACACCCGCAGGAAGAAGCACTCGTCCTCGTGGGTGACGTCGTGCCAGTCGTTGGTGACGCCGATGAAGTTCAGCGTGCCGTCCTCGGTCAACCGGTAACGACCCGTCGGAGGCGCGGCCAGAATCCGCTCCACCGACTCGTTGGGCTCCTTCATGATCAGCTGAGCCCACACGTCGACGGCCGCGAGTTCCCGCCAGCGCTCGTTGATCTCATCGACATCTGTCTCGTAATCGACGTCCATGAACTCCAGCAGATGGAAGAGGAACAACGGAATATCGGCGTACGCCCCGGCGGTAACGTTGGTCATCGACGACGCTCCGGAGATCCGCGGATTCAACTCCCCGAGGTAGACCTGGTCGGAATCGAGATCGACCAGCACATCGACCTCGAAGAACCCCTTGTACCCCTCCTGGCGGAGCCGATCGCCGAGACGCCGCACATGTCCGATAGCGGTGTTGCGATGCTCCTCCGAAAGTGCCTCGGGAAAAAGATCGTTCCCGCACCAGCCCCCCCGGTAAGGGGTCAGCTCGGGGTAGCCGGTCAGGTCGGTCATGAATGGGCCGACCACGGTGCCGTGCTCGGTGTTGACCGCCTCCACGGCCACGGCACGGTTGTTGATCCGCTTCATGATCTTCAGGTCTTGGCCGATGATGTTCTCGCAGTAGCGGTCCCAGTCAGCCTGGCAGGTGATGAAGAACGTCGTCTTTCCCGAGTCGCCGTAGGGTGTTTGGACCACCAGATCCGTACCCAGCCCGGCCGCCTCGGTCAACTCGTTCAACTGCTCGTAGGTGTCTGCGCGGGCCAGGACGTTCGGCACCGACGGAGCGCCGGCCTCTTCCCCGAGTCGGGTGGTGACGATCTTGGAGTCGAGGTGCCGGCGCAGGGAGTCCGGCGGCAGGATCAGGTTGTAGTCCAACTCACGGCAGATCTCCTCGGTCTCCTCGTCGAAGAAGACCATGGCGATCATGGGGCGTAGTCCGGTTGCCGCGCAACGTAATTCGATGTGCTTTTGCACTTCGGGGTCATGCAATAGATAGTTGTTGATTTGCTCGGAGCTGGTGAACTCGATGTAGGGCTTGCTCTTTGGCGTGAAAACTCGAGGATGTGCCCCGTCCCACGAGTCGTGGTAGACGATGTACTCGAATCCCCGAACCCACCGGTCGATCCCCAAGAGATTGAACGCGGTGGGGCCGACGAAGAAAATGGGCTGCTCATTGGTTCGGAAGAATGTCCGCACCTCAGGGATGCCATTAAGACCGCGAGATCGGAACACGCTGGATACCATGGAGCACCGATGTCCTGCCGGTCGATTTGCTTAGATGCGGGAGCCGATTCTGTCACGACCTCGGCACCGGCGACCTGAAAATCGTTCGACTTTAACTCGGCAAGGAGGCCTCGATGGCCCAGCATCCACTCGACTCGTTATCGGCTGATGAGCTACAGCGCACGGCGTACATCATCCGGAGCCATGGCAGGGTGACCGACGGATGGCGTTTCGCCTCAATCGAACTCAAGGAGCCCGAGAAGAGCTTCGTTAAGGCCTGGCGGCCAGGTGATCCTGTGCCGCGTAGGTCCTTCGCGGTGCTGCTGGATCGGACTGAAAACAAAACCTACGAGGCCACCGTCGATCTGGTCGGCGAATCGGTGCTGTCCTTCGAGCACATCCCGGGCGTCCAGCCAAACTTCACCCTCGACGAGTTCTACGAAGTCGACGCGGCCATGCGCAAGCATCCCGACGTGATAGCCGCGCTCGCCGCGCGTGGTTACACCGACATGAGCCTGATCCTGATCGACACCTGGGCATACGGCAAGGCTCTGATGCCGGCGACGGTGGAACTCGCCCGGGCCACTCTCGTACGAAAAGAGAAGTACCCGAACCGCAGGCTCGGCTGGTGCGACCTGTGGGCCCGTGCGACACCGGACGGAAACCCCTACGGCCATCCGGTCTCAGGCCTGCAATTGGTCGTCGATATGAACACCCACGAATTGCTCGAGATCGACAACGACCACTCTTACGGCCAGCCCGAGGTCGATTGTGAGTACGTTCCCTCGGTGCGCGGCATCGAGCCACGAACCGACGTCAAGCCGCTACACATCACCCAGCCCGAGGGTCCGTCGTTCACCCTCGACGGCTCGGAACTGAAATGGCTCAACTGGACGATGCGACTGGGTTTCAACTTCCGCGAAGGCCCGGTCATCTACCAGCTGGCCTTCGACGACAACGGCGTCAAACGCGATGTCGCCTACAGGATGTCGCTTGCCGAGATGGTGGTTCCTTACCGCGATCCCTCTTTCGACCACTACCGCAGGACCGCCTTCGACATCGGTGAGTGGGGGCTGGGAGCGATGACGACCTCGCTGGAGTTGGGGTGCGACTGTCTGGGCGAAATCGTCTACGTCGACGCCACTCTGGCCAATACCCGCGGTGAGCCTTACACGATCAAGAACGCGATCTGCCTGCATGAGGAGGACAACGCCGTTCTCTGGAAGCACGTCGATCCCAAGGTGGGAGCCGAGGTGCGACGCCAACGCCGGATGGTGATCTCCTGCCATGCGACCGTGGCCAACTATGAGTACTTGGTCTACTGGCGCCTGTATCAGGACGGAAACATCGAGTGCGAGATCCGCGCGACGGGCATCATGGTGACCACACCGTTCCCGGAGGGGGCGAAGCCGCCGCCCTACGGAACGGTTGTCGACAAGAACACCTACGCCCCGTTCCATCAGCACTTCCTGGTAGCCCGCCTCGACCTGGACGTCGACGGTGAGGACAACACCGTCATGGAGATCGACTCGGTGGCACCGCCGGTGTCCTCGGACAATCCCTACGGGCTGGCGCTGGTGACCGAGGCGACGCCGATCACCTCCGAGGCGGAGGCCGCCCGCGACTTCGACTGGTCGACCCAGCGGAGTTGGAAGGTGGTCAATCCCAACAAAGTCAACAAGCACGGCACCAACGTCTCCTACAAACTCGTTCCGGGAGCGTGTTTCCCGCCATTGATGGACCCGTTGACACCGCAGTACCTGCGGGCGCCGGTGATCGGCCACACCCTCTGGGTCACCAAGAACAGTTCGGAAGAGCGTTGGCCGGCGGGCGCTTACCCGGTCCAGTCCGAAGTCGACACCGGCATGACCGAGTGGATCAAAGACGATGCGCCGCTGGTGAATACCGATGTGGTGCTCTGGTACGTGTTCGGCATTCACCACATCACGCGGATGGAGGAGTGGCCGATCATGTCGGTCGACACGGTCTCGTTTTGGCTCAAGCCATCCGGCTTCTTCGACCGCAATCCGTCGATCGACGCACCGCCCACGCCCAAGGGCGGCGGCGGGGGGGCCTGTCACACCGGGTAGACCCGGGACCGACTGCCGGCGGGTGAATCGCCTGCCGGCAGTCAGTCGACGACGACCGGGGTGTCCTTGTGCAGAGTCTCGCCCCGGAAAAACGCCGGTGAAACCGAACGCCACGTCAGCATCAGCACCAGTCCGAGCAGAATCAGGCCGAGCCCCAGCACCAGAACCAGGCCGACACCGAAAACGCTTGCTCCGCTGCCGTATTCAGGTGAGGCGGCATCGTGCAGTGTCACGATGAGCACCGCGAACAGCCCGAGTCCGCCGAGCAACGGGCACACCAATTTGAAAGTCACGCTTTTGGCGTTGACGAACAACTCGCGGCGGAAGAACCAGATGCAGGCGAACGCGGTCAGGCCGTAATAGAAACAGATCATGATGCCCAGCGAGTAGATGGTGTCGGTGAGCGCGTTCTCGCTGAGCAGCATCATCACCGAGTAGAAGACACCGGCGAAGACGCCGGCGACCACCGTGGCATACGACGGAGTCAGGTACCGCGGGTGGATCGCCCCGAAGCGGGCCGGCAGGGCCTTGTAGGTGGCCATGCCGAGCATGGTCCGCGACGCTGGCAGGAACGTGGTGATCAAGCTGGCGACACTGGAGGCGAGCACCGCCAGGAACAGCAGGAGGTGCCACGGATTGCCCAGTACCGGTTCGGCAAGCGCACCGAAGACGTTGTGGGAGATCTTCTCGTTGCCCAGTCCGTAGCCTTCGGTCCCGATGCCGGCGAACATCACCGCCGAGGTCGACACGATGAGGTAGGTCAGCAGGATCGACAGCACGGTCAGCAGCGCCGCCCGCCCCGGGGTCTTGTCCGAGCCCTTGGACTCCTCGTTGACGGTCAGGCAGGTGTCCCAGCCCCAGAACGCGAAAATCGAACCCGAAAGGCCCGCGATGAAGGCGGACAGTGCCAGGCCGGCCGGGCTGAACCACAGACCGGCCAGATGCTCGGCCGACATCGGCAGGTCGGGCGTGTCGGCCATCGCGGTGCGCCAGTTGAACCCGCCGCCGGAGGTCGCCTTGATGACCGCCACCACCGAGAAGATCAGCAGCATGGTCAGCTGAAATCCGACCAGCCCGAACTGGACTTTTTCGGTGGTCGTGATGCCGCGGTAGGCGATCCAGGTGGCGACGCCGAGGAACGCCAGGCAGGTCGCGACGTTGACGGCGTGGTTCTGCCAGAGGGTGCCCAGATAGGGGCTGTGGAGGACCTCGCCGAGGAGTTGGTAGAAGAATTCCACAGCGACGCCGGCGAGGTTGGACAGCACGATGGCCGTCGCCAGGATGGCCGCCCACCCGCCGATCCAGCCGACGTAGGGCCCGAACGCCTTGCTGGTCCATGTGAACGACGTCCCGCAGTCGGGCATGACTTTGTTCAGTTCGCGGTATGCGTACGCGGCGAAGAACATCGGCAGGAATCCTGCGATGATCACCACCGCTGTCTTGTAACCGGCCTGGGTGACCAGGATTCCGATGGTCGCGGAGAGTGTGTACGCCGGGGCGACGCAGGAGATGCCCAGCACGACACTGCCGAAGACCCCGAGGGAGTTCCGGGACAGGCCCTTCTCGTGGAGGTCGGTCTCCGGAGCATGAGCCAGATCGTGGCTCTCCGTCATGGCACCCCCGCCGGGTTCGCTTGTTCCATTTGCCGGTTTAAAGAACCGTACCGCTGACACCGGGCCGTGTTGGGTGTTTGCATTGCTTGATTAGGCTCGTCGGAGTGATGCGGACGGAGGACGCGGTATGGCCGAGGACGTCGTAGCGGCCGAAAGTGGAATCGTGGTCGGCGCCGACGGGTCCGACCACGGGATCGCGGCGGTTCGGTTCGCGGCCGACACGGCCGTCGCCTACGGCCTGCCCCTGACCGTTCTCTACGCCCGCCCCGACGCGATGGCGGAGCCCACCCTGCGTGCCGAACCCACCGGGGTGCTCGGCGAGGCGGTGGACGTGGCGCGCGCTCAACAACCGACGCTGGAGATCCGGGCACTGCAGATGCCCGACGCACCCGTGCAATCGCTGCTGGCCGTGGGCGAGAATGCCGACGTCGTCGTCCTGGGCTCACGGGGCATCGAGGGTTTCCGAGGTCTACTGCTCGGTTCGACCACCATGCACGTGGCGCCCTACGCACAGTGCCCGGTGGTGGTGGTGCACTCCGGCCTGGAGGGCGGAGTTCCGTTCGAGGAATTCGAGGGCTATCCGGGCAATCCCGGGCAGGTGGTTCTCGGGTACGACGGATCGCCGGCGTCAAACCGCGCTGCTGCGTTCGCGTTTCGGCACGCTGAGGCGATCGGCTGCGGCGTGGTGGCCGTGACGGTCGATCCCGGGCGCGGGGATCCGGAGGCCGAGGAGATCGACCCGGAGAACGCCACCCCGGGTTCGGACATCAGCGCATTCCACTCCCCGGTGATCGTCACCTCCACCTCCTTTCCCGACGTTCCGGTGTCCTACGTGGCCGGATCGGGCCGGCCCGCCGAAGTGCTGCTGACCCAGGCCGTCGGGGCGGCACTGCTGGTCGTCGGCAGCCGGGGGACCGGCGGTTTCGCCGGATTGATCATGGGTTCGGTCAGTCAGAAGGTGCTGGCCCACGCCGCCTGCCCGGTGGCGGTGTTGCACGCGGGGGTGCCCGCGGAGACTGCGGCCGGCATGGCGTGAGCGGTCGCCATGGGCGGTGAAGTAATCGCGGTGATGGCGGGGCTGATCCTCTGCTACGCCCTGCTCGCCCGGCGTCTGACGCTGTCGAATGTGACCGCCCCGATGCTCAGCGTCCTAGCCGGCCTGCTCGTGTTCTACGTCGGCAACGCGGACATCGACGCCCACCTCGTCCACGGCATGGCCGAAATCACCCTGGTGGTCATTCTGTTTCACGACGCGTCCACGGTGCGGCTGAGCCAGTTGCGACGCGACCCGGTGATCGCGGTCAGGCTGCTGGCCATCGGGTTTCCGCTGGCGTTGGTGGCCACCTGCCTGGTCTCGTATTGGCTGCTGCCGGCGGTCGGAGTGGCAGGCGCCTGGCTCATCGCCGCGGCGATCACCCCCACCGATGCCGGGCTGGGTGCGCCGACCGTGCTCAATCCCGTTGTTCCGCTGCGGGTTCGGCGTGGATTGAATGTGGAGAGTGGGCTGAACGACGGCTTGGCGACACCCATCGTGCTCATTGCGCTGGGAGTGCTGGCCGAACACGAACATGCCCCGATCCCCGGCATGCTCGGCGTCGGCACCATCCCCGTGCTGCTGGCGCTGTTGTGCGCGGTGCTGATACCCCTTGCGGTGGCCTGGGCGATGGACCGATCCCATGAACGCGATTTCAGTGGCCGTCGGGGTAGGCAGATCGCCACTCTGGCAGTGCCCATCCTGCTGTTCGGGGTGGCCGAACTGATCGGCGCCAACGCGTTCATCGCGGCATTCGTCGGCGGCCTGGTCTTCGGCGGTGCCTCAACCACATTGGCGGAGGATCACGAGACCGCGGGTCTGCTGGAGACCGCGTCGGACCTGCTCGGGTTCGTGGTGTGGTTCTTCTTCGGCGGAATGTTGTTGAAGGTCTTCGCCGTCGAGTTCGACTGGCGCTGGCTGGTGTTGGCGGTTCTGGCGCTGACGGCGTTGCGCATGGTGCCGGTGGCCGTGGCCATGATCGGCACCGGATTTCATTGGCCCACGGTCGCTTTCCTGGGCTGGTTCGGTCCCCGCGGCTTGGCCACCATCGTGTTCGGGTTGCTGGCACTGGACGAACTCGGCTTGGAGTCACCGCACATCGAACCCGTTGAGGGCGTGTTGGTGGTCACGGTCCTGCTCAGCGTTTTCGCTCACGGCTTCAGTGCCGGGCCGCTGTCGCAGATGTACGGCGAATGGGCCGAGCGCACGGGGGCGCCGATCATGCGGGAACCGTCTGTCGAACCGATGCCGACGCGCGGGCGGGCCGCCCCCTAAAGGACGGGCGGGCCGCCCCCTAAAGGACGGGCGGGCCGCCCCCTAAAGGAGACGGGCGGGCCGCCCCCTGAAGGGATGGCCCGGCCGTCGCGTTCAGTCGAGCAGGACGGACTTGACCTTGACCTCGGTCGAGGGCTTGCCGTCCCCGCCTCCGCCGGCGACCCCGGCCTGGGCGATCTTGTCCAGCGTCGCCAGACCGGTGCCGTCGATGGTGCCGAAGACGGTGTAATTCGGTGGCAGTTGCGAGTCCTTGTAGACCAGGAAGAACTGGCTGCCGTTGGTGTCGGGGCCGGCGTTGGCCATCGCCAGGGTGCCCCGCGGGTAGAGCACCGGCTTCTTCAGCGCGGGGTCGTTCTTGGGGTACTGGTTGGTGGGGTATTCGTTGGCGAACCGGTAGCCCGGGCCTCCCTGGCCGGTACCGGTGGGGTCGCCGCACTGCAGCACACCCAGCCCCGGCGCCGTGGTCAGGCGGTGGCAAACGGTGTCGTCGAAGTAGCCCTTCTGGGCCAGGCTGGCGAAGTTGTTGACGGTGCAGGGGGACTCGGCGTTGTTGAGTACCAGCCCGATGTTGCCCTGGTCGGTGGCCATGCTGACGCTGACCGTGGCCGGATCGGTGGGCACCTTGCCGTTCTTGGGCACGTCGACCTGCTTGGCCGCCTTCTCCGTCGTCGCCGGGTACTCGCAGTTAGCCCCCAGGTTGGCCGGCGCCCGGAAGGCGGGCAACTGCCCCTCACCGCCGCGCGGTAGCGCAGTCGGGGGCGCTGCTGACGTGCTCGGGGCGGCTTCGGTGGTGGCGGCGGGCTTCTTGCCGCCGAAGACGAACCAGCCGACTACCGCCGCCACCGCGACCACAGCCAACAATGCGCCGGCCATGGCGAGCGTGCGGGACTGCTTGGCCTTCTGCGCACGCCGCTCCAGCTCCTGCTCGAGCTTGCGCTTGGCCGCCTCGCGTCGTTCTTCATTGGTGGGGACATCGTTGGTGGGCACCGGTGTGGTCCTCCGTTGGCTCGGGTCGTCAATCGCGACACGAGTGTGCCAGCCGAACATGAGAACGGTGGTCACGACCCACCCGAACCGCCGTGCGGGGAAGGGATGGGACACTGGTCGGCGTGTTGCTCACCGGGTTTCCGGCCGGCATGTTGGCGTGTAACTGCTACGTGCTGGCCCAGCGCGAAGGGTCGGACGCCATCGTCGTCGACCCCGGTCAGCGCGCCGGCGCGCCGCTGCGCAGAATCCTCGACAAGCATCGGCTCACCCCGGCGGCGGTCCTGCTCACCCATGGACACATCGACCACATCTGGTCGGCGCAGAAGGTGGCCGACACCTATGGCTGCCCGGTGTTCATTCATCCCGAGGACCGGCACATGCTGACCGATCCGATCAGGGGCTTCGGTCCGCGGATCGGGCAGGTTGCGCTGGGCGTGCTGTTCCGTGAGCCGCGCCAGGTCATCGAGCTGGCCCGTGACGGAGAGATTCTGGACTTCGGCGGCTTTACCGTCGAGGTGGACCACACCCCGGGGCACACCCGGGGATCGGTGGTGTTTCGAGTCCCCGGCGGGCGGGAGCGAAGCGACTCGGGGATGGGAACCGGCGGGCGGGAGCGAAGCGACTCGGGGATGGGAGCACGCCCCGACGCCGACCTGGCCTTCACCGGCGACACCTTGTTCAAGCAGTCCATCGGCCGCACTGACCTGCCCGGCGGCAGCGGCCGCGATCTGCTGGGATCGATCGTCACCAAACTGCTGACCCTGCACGACGACACCATCGTCCTGCCCGGCCACGGCCCCTCGTCGACCATCGGGGCCGAACGCCGTGCCAACCCGTTCCTGGAAGGCTTGACCCTGTGAGCGACTGCCGTGCCTGATTTCCAGGCCCCCAAGGGCGTCCCGGACTACCTGCCGCCGGATTCCGCGCAGTTCGTCGCAGTCCGCGACGGCCTGCTGGCGGCGGCGCGTCGCGCCGGTTACGGCGACGTCGAGCTGCCGATCTTCGAGGACACCGGGTTGTTCGCCCGCGGGGTGGGCGAATCCACCGACGTGGTGTCCAAGGAGATGTACACCTTCGCCGACCGGGGTGAGCGGTCGGTGACCCTGCGCCCGGAGGGAACGGCCGGGGTGATGCGCGCAGTGATCGAGCACGGCCTCGACCGCGGGGCGCTGCCGGTCAAGCTCTGCTACGCCGGCCCGTTCTTCCGCTACGAGCGGCCACAGGCCGGGCGCTACCGCCAGTTGCAGCAGGTCGGTGTGGAGGCGATCGGCGTGGACGACCCCGCGCTGGATGCCGAGGTGATCGCGATCGCCGACGCCGGTTTCCGCTCGCTGGGCCTCGACGGATTCCGGTTGGAGATCACCTCGTTGGGCGACGACAGCTGCCGCCCGCAGTATCGGGAGCTGTTGCAGCAGTTCCTTTTCGGTCTCGATCTTGACGAGCCCACCCGGCAGCGAGCCGCTGTGAACCCGTTGCGTGTGCTCGACGACAAGCGGCCGCAGGTGCGCGAGCTCACCGCCAACGCCCCGGTGCTGCTCGATCACCTCTCCGAGACCGCCAAGGCGCATTTCGACGTCGTGCTCACTCACCTCGACGCGCTGGGGGTGCCGTACGTGATCAATCCCCGGATGGTGCGAGGTTTGGACTACTACACCAAGACCACCTTCGAGTTCGTCCACGACGGACTGGGTGCGCAGTCCGGGATCGGCGGGGGTGGGCGGTACGACGGGCTGATGGCCGAACTCGGCGGCCAGAACCTCTCCGGCATCGGGTTCGGCCTCGGCGTTGATCGCACCATGCTGGCGTTGCGCGCCGAGGGCAAGACGGTGGGCGACACCGCTCGCTGCGACGTGTTCGGTGTGCCGTTGGGGGAGCAGGCCAAGCTGGAGTTGGCCAAACTCGCCGCAGCGCTGCGGGCCGGCGGCGTCCGGGTCGATATGGCCTACGGCGACCGCGGACTCAAGGGTGCAATGCGCGCAGCCGACCGTTCAGGCGCCCGGATCGCCCTGGTCGCCGGTGACCGCGACATCGAGGCAGGCACGGTCGGACTGAAGGATCTGTCGACCGGGTCCCAAGTCGATGTTCCCGTCAATTCCGTTGTCGCCGAGGTTGTTTCGAAGCTGGCGTGAGCGATCACGGGCACCCCGGTGAAACCACAGTGATTTCTTAACGCCGACGGGGAACCGCTCGCTGGATCTGCTCCGTTGACCGAATATGAGCGAGTTGATCCAGGGCTACCTGCGTAAGCGGGGGGTGCGGTATTTCCGAGGACACCACGACGACGAGTACTTCTTCCTCGTCGACGTCCTGGTCGACGGCCGCCACAAGCGACTGAACGTTCACCTTCAGGCAAACGGCGAGTTGGTGCAGGTCAGCATCGCGCCAGACCGGTATTACCCCGCCTCCGCTCGTGGCCGGCTGGAAGAAGTCGCCGCTCGGTGGAACGCGGAGTATCCAGGGGCCGAGGTGGTGATCCACGGCTCAAGTGATCCGAGCCGCGTCGGGGTCAGCGTCCACGACTCGATCGGACCGGTCGACATCGTCGGGCTCAGCACCCTCGTCGACCACGCCATTACCGGCGCGATCGAGCTTTTCGCCGGGATGCGGCGGGTGGCCGACCCGACGCATCACGAGGGAGTGCCACTGCGGGACGCCGGCTGAGCCATTCCCGTAACGGCCCGTCATGAGCGGTCGATAGGGGTGGTATGCGACACCTGAAAGCGTCTCTCCACGTGTCGGGGGCTGCGGCGATGGTGGTCGCCGGGGTGGCCGTGGCCTCCGCGGCCGGCGCCGACCCGAGCACCGCGCCGTCCACCACCGCGCCCTCCAGCACGGAACCGTCGAGCGCAGCGGCGTCGAGCACAGCGGCGTCGACCACAGCGCCGTCGACCACGGCGCCGTCGACCACCACGACCGAGCCGAGCAGCACCGCTCCGTCGACGAGTGCTCCGACGACAACTGGCACGCCCAGCAGCACCGGCGCCGTCCCCGCCGGGGCCCATCAGGTCACCTACACGGTGACCACCACCAGCGATCTGACCGCCAACATCTACTACGTGACCGCCGATCCGCCCAGTCAGAGCGCGGTCAACGATCCGAAGTACATGCCGATGGTCCGCCCGACGGTGGGTCCGGGCTCGCCCTGGACGCTGCAGACCACCCTGAAGGACGCCACGACGTGGGCCTTCGTCAGCGCCAGCGGAGGCTTGCGGGTGAACCCCGAGTTCCACTGCGAGATTGCGGTGGACGGCCAGGTCGTGGTCTCCCAGCAGGGCGGCAGCGGCGTGCAGTGCGCGCTGCGTCCCTGGTAGTCACCGGAACCGGTCAGGTGCGGGCGGTCACCCCAGGTTGGTTGCGCTGAAGGTGTCGCACTTCTTGGGGTCACCGGTCTGGTAGCCGACGGTGAACCACTTCTGCCGCTGCGCGGAGGACCCGTGGGTCCAGCTCTCCGGGTTGACCCGGCCGGTGGTCGCCTTCTGGATCCGGTCGTCGCCGACGGAGGCCGCCGCCGACAGCGCGTCGGCAATGTCCTTGTCACTCAACGGTTCCAGGTACGTCACGTCGGTACCGGGCTGCTTGGTGATGGCCGCGTAGTGTGCCCACACTCCGGCGTAGCAGTCGGCCTGCAACTCGGAGCGCACCCCGCCGCCGGTGGCACCCTGGGCGCCCTTTTGTGCACGGCTGAGATCACCGAGCAGGTTCTGGACGTGGTGCCCGTACTCGTGGGCCACGACGTACTCCTGGGCCAACGGGCCACCACTGGAGCCGAATTCGGTCTTGAGCACGTTGAAGAAGTCGACGTCGAAGTAGGCGGTCTGGTCGGCTGGGCAGTAGAACGGGCCCATGTCGCTGCTGGCAGCGCCACAGCCGGTCTGCACCTGGCCCTTGAACAGCTGTGTCCGCGGCTTGCGGTAACCCTTGAGCAGTTGCGACCAGATGGCGTCCAGCGAGTTGGTGGTGGCCACCACCCGGCACTCGGCGTACTTGTTGGCATCCGCCCCGGTCTTGCACTGGCTCAGGTCGAAGCCCGGCTGGGACTGGCTGGGGCCGATCGGCTGCTGCATCACCGGTCCGGGATCGACTCCGAGGAACAGTGCGAGCAACAGGATCACCAGGCCCCCGAGGCCGCCGCCGAGCGCGATGCCCCGGCCGGCGCCACCGCTGCTGCCGACGCTGCTCGTGTCGATCCGCATGCCTTCGTTGAAGGTCATGACCGCACTCCTTGAGATCGGCCCGTTCGGCCGGGCGACTGCCGCGGTCCAGTTTGCCACAGCGCGGTCCGCCGATGGCGCTGTCGGAGAACCTCCTAGACTTGGCACCCGATTCCCGTTTCTCGCCTATCTCCCAGGAGTTCTTGGTGCTGCGCACTCATGCCGCCGGTTCGTTGCGGGCCTCCGATGCCGGACAAACGGTCACGCTGGCCGGATGGGTGGCCCGCCGACGCGACCACGGTGGCGTGATCTTCATCGACCTGCGCGATGGCGCCGGGGTTCGGCAAGGCGTGGCCCAGGTGGTCTTCCGGGACGAGGCGGTGCTCGCCCAGGCACACCGCCTGCGCTCCGAGTTCTGCGTCTCCGTCGAGGGCGTGGTGGAGATCCGGCCCGAGGGCAACGCCAACCCGGACATCGCCACCGGCGACGTCGAGGTCAACGCGACCTCGCTGACGGTGCTGGGGGAGTGCGCGCCGCTGCCCTTCCAACTCGACGAACCCGCCGGCGAGGAAGCGCGGCTCAAGCACCGCTACCTGGATCTGCGCCGGGAGGGCGGGCCTGGCGACGCGCTGCGGCTGCGCTCGAAGGCCAACGCCGCGGCCCGTTCGGTGCTGGCCGGCCACGACTTCGTGGAGATCGAGACCCCGACGCTGACGCGCTCCACCCCCGAAGGCGCGCGGGATTTCCTGGTGCCGGCCAGATTGCAGCCGGGCTCGTTCTACGCGCTGCCGCAGAGCCCGCAGCTGTTCAAGCAGCTGCTCATGGTGGCTGGGATGGAGCGCTACTACCAGATCGCGCGCTGCTACCGCGACGAGGACTTCCGCGCCGACCGCCAGCCCGAGTTCACCCAGCTCGACATCGAGATGAGTTTCGTCGACTCCGACGACGTGATCTCAGTTGCCGAGGAGATCCTCGCCTCGCTGTGGGCGCTCATCGGTTACGACCTGCAGCGGCCCATCCCGCGGATGACCTACGCCGACGCGATGCGCCGGTTCGGTTCGGACAAGCCGGACCTGCGCTTCGGTCTGGAACTGGTCGAGTGCACCGAGTACTTCGTCGACACCCCGTTCCGGGTGTTCCAGGCGCCCTACGTGGGTGCTGTGGTGATGCCCGGCGGTGCCTCCCAGCCCCGCCGGACCCTGGACGGCTGGCAGGAGTGGGCAAAGCAGCGCGGCCACAAGGGCCTGGCATACGTGCTCATCGGGGAGGACGGCACGCTGGGCGGACCGGTGGCCAAGAACCTCTCCGACGCCGAGCGTGACGGGTTGACCGCCCGGGTCGGCGCGCAACCCGGTGACTGCGTGTTCTTCTCGGCCGGCCCGGTGAAGAGTTGCCGCGCGCTGCTGGGCGCGACCCGCGGGGAGATCGCCCGCCGCCTGGACATGATCGACCCGGCCGCCTGGGCGTTCGTGTGGATCGTCGACCCGCCGCTGTTCGAACCCGCCGGTGACGCAACGGCCGCCGGGGACGTGGCGGTGGGCGCCGGCGCCTGGACGGCGGTGCACCACGCATTCACCGCGCCCAAGCCCGGCCATGATGCTGCCATCGACTCCGATCCCGGAGCGGTGCTCGCCGACGCCTACGACATCGTCTGCAACGGGCATGAGATCGGTGGCGGCTCGGTGCGTATCCACCGCCGGGACATCCAGGAACGGGTCTTCTCGGTCATGGGCATCGGGCCCGAAGAGGCCGGCGAAAAATTCGGATTCCTGTTGGACGCCTTCACCTTCGGCGCTCCGCCACACGGCGGAATCGCCTTCGGCTGGGATCGCATCACCGCCCTGTTGTTCGGCGCTGATTCGATCCGGGACGTCATCGCGTTCCCCAAGTCCGGCGGTGGCGTCGACCCCCTCACCGATGCCCCGGCACCCATCACCGCCCAGCAGCGCAAGGAGTCCGGAGTGGACGCCAAGCCCGACGTGCGGGCCCGCGCCGATCAGTAATATCGGGGCGGTGGACAACCAACTGGCCTACATCGACCAAGGCTCTTTCCTCGCACTGCGGGCCCTGGGCCACGAGCCGGTGCAGCAGTTGGTGTGGGTCTACGACCACGACATCAACGTCGAGCGACTTCGTGAGGTCCACCGCAACCTGGGGTACACCCTGCTCGGGCGGCGGATCGAATGCTCCCTGCTTCCGTTCGGGCGGCACCGCTGGGTGAGCGCTCCCCACCAGGCCGATCTGGAAGTGTGCGCGGTCCGCCCGCGATCGGAATTGATGCTGTGGGCCGACGAGCAGGGGATCACCCCGGTCGATCCCGAGCACGGGCCGGCCTGGCGGATGGCGGTCGTGCCGTTCATCGAGGGCGGTGGTGCGGTCACTCTGGTGGTGTCGCACTCGGTGGCCGATGTGGGAGCCACGCTGGCGTCCATTTTCGCCGCGGCGACCGGGATGAAGCAGGAGTTCGGGTATCCGCCCCCCGGTTCCCGCCCCAAGGGGCAGGCGCTGCGGGAGGACCTCAAGATCGCCCGGCAGGCGGTACCCGAGATGCGCGTGGCGTTGAAGGCGGCGACCGCGGTGGTGCGCGACGAACGCCCCTCGAAGTCGCAGGCCAAGAAGTCCCAGGCCAAGAAGTCCGAGGCCGACATCCAGACCCACCCGTACGCCCCGGCGATCAGGCCCACTGTGTGCGCGGTCGTCCCCGCCGTCGAGTGGGACGCCAAGGCAGCTGAACTCGGGGGAACCAGCGGTGCTCTGGTGGCCGGCTTCGCCTCCCGCCTCGGGTACCTCATGGGTCGGGCCCGGCCCGACGGGACGGTGGCCCTGCAGTTCCCGGTGAGCGAACGGGGAGACGGCGACACCCGCGCCAACGCCCTGACGGGGATGACGGTGATGACCAACCCGAACGAGGTGATCACCAGCCTGGCGGCGGTGCGCAACGACCTCAAGACGGGGCTCAAAGAGGCGGCCGCCACCCAGCACAAGATGCTGGCCCCACTGCCACTGGCCCCGGTCACGCCCAAGCGGGTGGTCCGGCAACTCGTCGGACTCGCCAATGCCGAAGGCCCGGTGGTGGGGTGCACGAACCTCGGTGACGTCCCGACCGTACTGACACAACTCGACGGGACCGACGCCGAGTACGTTATCGCGCGCGGCGTCGAGTGGAAGGTCACCCCGTCGGAATTGGACCGCATCGGCAACTGGCTGCTGGTCGGGTCCGGCCGGGTCGGCGGCAAGGTTCTCTTGTTCGCCACGTCCTGGCAGGTCGGCGCGGCCAACTCCAAGGACGACCTTGCCCGTGTGGTCGACCAGGCACTCGCCGACTTCGGTCTTTCCGGGACCTTCGTCGGCCGGTGATCCCGCCGGCGGTGGCCCGGGCGATTGCGGCGGGTGATGACGCTCGTCACCCGGGCTTAGCATCGGGGAACTGTTAGTTCTACTATGTAGCGGTGGTGGTCGTGGGAAATCGGGCATGACGGTCGACAGTGCCGCGCAGCCGACTCCGGAGGCGGTGCGGCCCCACGCTGCCGCCGCTCAGGGCGACCCGGCAGCCGGCGGTACCGACTCCATGCTCAGCCGGCGGCAGAGGCGGCGTGCGAAAAACGAGTCGAAAGCCGACGCCAAAGTCGCCAAGACGAAGGCCAAACCCCGACGTCGCCCGCGCCGCACTCTGGGCTACTGGCTCATGCGGTTCCTGCGCAAGGCGTGGATGCCGTTGCTGATCGTGATCGTGGTCACGGTCGCGGCCTTCGTCGTCGACCGCCTGCACGGGGTGTTCGGCAAGACCGAGATCACCCGCGAGGGCAGTGGCCTGGCAAACGACCCCAAACCTTTCAACCCCAAGTCGGTCACCTACGAGATCTTCGGCCCCCCCGGGGCCGTGGCGACCATCAACTACCTCGACCTGGACGCCGAACCGCAGATCGCCCGCGATGTCGCACTGCCGTGGTCGCTCACTCTGACCACAACGGCCCCGGCCGCCGGTGCGAATATCGTCGCCCAGGGCACCAGTGACACCATCGGATGCCGCATCACCATCGACGGCGTGGTCAAGGACGAGAAGATCTCCACCGGCGTCAGCGCCCAGACCTTCTGTTTCGTCAAGTCCGGATGATCACACTCCGGGGGCGGGGCGGCACCGTCGGTTCAGGCACTGGCCTCAAGCGCATCAAGCGGCCCCACATCGCGCAATGGATACGTCGCTTGGCCGTGCCGATCATTCTCGGCTGGCTGGCGCTGACCGTTTACACCAATACGGCGGTGCCCCAGATCGAAGTGGTCGGCCAGGAACAGTCGGTTCCGATGGCGGCCGCGGATGCGCCCTCGACGATCGCGATGTACCGCATCGGCGAGGTGTTCGACGAGTTCAAGTCGAACACCTCGGTGATGATCGTGTTGGAGTCCGACCAGCAACTCGGGGACGAAGCGCACCGCTACTACGACCAGGTCATCGCCAAACTCAACGCCGACACCAAACACGTTGAGCACGTTCAGGACTTCTGGAGCGACCCCCTCACCGCTGCCGGTTCGCAGAGCCCTGACGGCAAGGCCGCCTACGTGCAGGCCTACCTCGCCGGCAACATGGGGGAGGGCCTGGCCAACGAGTCTGTGGACGCGGTCAAGAAGATCATCGACAGCGTGCCTGCCCCGGCCGGTCTCAAGACCTACGTGACAGGCCCGTCGGCCCTGGTCGCGGACACCCACATCGCGGGCGACCGCAGCCTGCAGACCATCACCCTGCTCACCTTCGGCGTCATCACCTTGATGCTGCTGTTCGTCTACCGGTCGCTGGTCACCGTTCTGCTGGCGATGGTCATGGTCTTCCTCGGACTGGCGGTGGCCCGCGGCGTCGTGGCCTTCGCCGGCCACTACCACCTGATCGGGCTGTCGACCTTCGCGGTGAACCTGCTGACCATGATGGCCATCGCGGCCGGCACGGACTACGTGATCTTCCTGTTCGGCCGCTATCAGGAGGCCCGAAGCAAGGGGCGGGACAAAGAATCCGCCTACTACGAGATGTATCACGGCACCGCGCACGTGATCCTGGGCTCCGGCCTCACCATCGCCGGTGCGATGGCCTGCCTGCACTTCACGCGATTGCCGACGTTCCAGTCCCTGGGTATCCCGCTGTTCATCGGCATGCTGGTGGTGGTCGCCTCAGCTCTGACCCTGGGCCCGGCCGTGATCACGGTGGCCAGCTTCCTCGGAGCGCTGGAACCCAAGCGCGCCATGCGACTTCGCTTCTGGCGTCGCGTCGGCACGGCCGTGGTGCGCTGGCCCGGACCCATCCTGGTCGCCACGATTGCGCTCTCGCTGGTGGGTCTGCTCGCGTTGCCCGGCTACCGGACCGACTACAACGATCGGCATTACCTGCCGTCCGACATCCCGGCCGCCGAGGGATACGCCGCGGCCGAGCGGCACTTCCCGTCAGCCCGGCTCAGTCCCGAACTGCTGATGGTCGAAACCGATCACGACCTGCGCAACTCGTCGGACTTCCTGGTGATCGACCGGATCGCGAAATCCCTGTTCCACCAACCCGGTATCGGCAGGGTGCAGACCATCACGCGCCCACTGGGCACTCCGATCGAACACAGTTCGATCCCCTTCATGATCGGGATGCAGGGCACCCTGCAGACCTTGAACATGTCCTATATGCAGGACCGCATGAAGGACATGCTCAAGATGGGTGACGACATGACCGTCAACATCGAGAACATGCAGCAGATGTACGACCTGATGGGTCAGCTCAACGCCGTCACCCACGACATGGTCGGCAAGATGCACATCACGGTCGCCGATGTCGAGAAACTCCGGGACAGCATCTCCAACTTCGACGACTTCTTCAGGCCGGTCC
The DNA here is from genome assembly GCA_903862565.1 of uncultured Actinomycetes bacterium. Classification (GTDB taxonomy): domain Bacteria; phylum Actinomycetota; class Actinomycetes; order Mycobacteriales; family Mycobacteriaceae; genus Mycobacterium. The sequence goes on from CAIOYU010000295.1 coordinate 36,543, forward strand.
GCAACTACTTTTACTGGGAACCGCACTGCTTCGACATCCCGGTGTGCTGGGCCATGCGCTCGGTGTTCGACACCATCGACGGTATCGACACCATGACCGACGACATGAAGATGTTGGTCCCCACCCTGGACCAACTCGATGTTCTCACCGCCCAGATGCGCACGCTGATTCTGCCGATGATCTCGACCATGGACTCGATGCGGACGATCCAGTTGACGATGCAGAGCACGCAAGCGGGGATGTACGACCAGATTCAGGCCATGCAGGACAACCAGACTGCGATGGGGAAGGCCTTCGACCAGGCCAAGAACGACGACTCGTTCTACCTGCCGCCCGAGGTGTTCGAAAACGCCGATTTCAAGCGCGGCATGAAGATGTTCCTGTCCCCGGACGGAAAGGCCGTGCGGTTCATCATCTCTCACGAGGGTGACCCGATGTCTCCGGAGGGGCTCAAGCACGTCGACACCATCAAGAACTCGGTGTTCGAGGCCATCAAGGGCACCCCGCTGGAAGGCTCGCAGATCTATCTGACCGGCACCGCGACCGCGTTCAAGGACATGCAGGAAGGCGCGAACTACGACCTGATGATCGCCGGGATCGCGGCGCTGTCGCTGATCTTCATCATCATGCTGATCCTGATCCGCAGCGTGGTGGCCGCGGCGGTGATCGTCGGGACGGTGGTGCTGTCACTGGGCACGTCGTTCGGTTTGTCCGTGCTGATCTGGCAGGACATCCTGGGCCATCCGCTGCACTGGATGGTGCTGGCCATGTCGGTGATCATCCTTCTGGCCGTCGGATCGGACTACAACCTGCTGCTCGTCGCGCGGTTCAAAGAGGAGATCCACGCCGGGTTGAAGACCGGAATCGTGCGGGCGATGGCCGGCACCGGATCGGTGGTCACCTCGGCCGGCCTGGTGTTCGCCATGACGATGGCGGCAATGGGCTTCAGCGAGTTGAAGATCCTCGCTCAGGTGGGTACCACCATCGGGCTGGGCCTGCTCTTCGACACCCTCGTCATTCGCTCGTTCATGACCCCATCGATCGCCGCGCTGCTCGGACGTTGGTTCTGGTGGCCGCAGGTGGTGCGCCCGCGGCCGGTGCCGCAGCCGTGGCCGTCTGCCCCGGTTGACGAAACTCCGGTGGACGAAACTCCGGTGGACGAATCGGTAGCCGACGACCACGTCGGTTCGTCACGGTGACGTAAGCCGCAACTCGCACACACACCACTCACTCGACAACACAAACGCGCCCGGCCAGACATCGTCTGGACCGGGCGCGTTTGAACTTTGTGCTTAGGCCTTGCGGCCCTTCATGACCGCGCCGACGATGGCGGTGAGCACCGCACCGGTCACGCCGCCGCCGGCGACCTGGCCGACGATGTGGGCGATATCCGTGCCGCCACCCAGCAGGTTGCCGGTCAGGCCGCCACCGAGAAGTCCACCGAGCACGCCGGTGATGCTGTTCCCGGCGGTGCCGAGGCTGTTCTTCGCCGCACCCGCGGCATTACCGCCGAGCAGGCCACCCAACGCTCCTACCAACCATGATTCCATTTGCTTCTCCTTCTTGGTCTGACTGCCTTTCGGCAGTGATTTTCTGGTTGTGCCCGATCGCGACCTGCGATCGCACTGCTAGTCCGGTGTCGCGTCGCTCTTGTCGGCGACGCTCTCCTGATGATCGCCGAGAGCGTTGTTCTCGTAGGTCACCTGGATGGTGGTCTCCGTCGGTGTGTGCGACTCGTACCGGATCAGCGGAGCAACTTCGTGCTCGACCGAGTCGCTGTGAATCACGGACTCGGTGTGGATCACCGGCTCGGTGTGCACCGTGACCGGCTCTGTGTGGACCACCTTCGGGACCACGACCTCGGTGTGGACCACCTTCGGGACCACGACCTCGGTGTGGACCACCTTCGGGACCACGACCTCGGTGTGGACCACCTTCGGAACCTCGACCTCGGTGTGGACCACCTTCGGAACCTCGACCTCGGTGTGGACCACCTTCGGGACCACGACCTCGGTGCGCACCACCTTCGGTGGCTCGGGGACAACCACCTTCGGCGGCTCGGGGACCACCACCGGAGGCTTCGGGGGCACTGCCGCCACGACCGGCTTCGGGGGCACTGCCGCCACGACCGGCTTCGGGGCCGGCGGGATGAACGGCTTGGGAGCCGGGGGCACGACCGGCTTGGGGGCCGGCGGTTCCGGAGCCTTGACCACCGGGACGATCCGCGGCGGCACCGGGGGCTTAGGAGCCGGGGGCACCGGCGGCTTAGGAGCCGGCGGCGGCGGCGCCTTGACGACCGGGGGAGCAGGGGCCTTCACTACCGGCCGCGGTGCCGGGGGAACGGTCTTTGCGACCGGTGCCGGCGCGGGCTTGCGTACCTCGGGCGCCCGGGTGGTGGCCACCCGAACGGGCTCCGGCTCGGGACGCTTGCGAAGTAGCAGGCGGGACAGGAGTCCGAGGAGCGCAAGAACGCCGATCCCAACGGGAATCCACCACCACTTGCTGCTCTTGGTGGAGCTCGCGGGGGCCTCCGACTCGGTCCGACTGGGCGTCGTGCTCACAGATGTCGTCCCTTCTGCTGTCGTCGTCGCTACGGGCGCCGGGGTGCCGAATCCGGGCATTTTGGCGGCCAGCTCAGGCGGAACGGTCATCAGACCGCCAGCCTCAGACCATTGGATCTCGCTACCCTCCGGACCGACGAACTTGCCGGTCTGGACGCCGTCGGAGATTGAGGTGTCGGCGCTCGGGTAGCCGAACGGTCCGGTGATACCGCCGGACTGCCGCCAGGCCTCCAGGACGCGTCCCTTAACGACCGAAGCTCCCCACTGCGGAGTCCAGTAGATCGAGGCACCGCCGGGAGTGGTGAAGTCATTGAAACGTCCGACGCCGTCGCCGGTGTCGCTCTCGTCATTCCGGGGGAACCCCAGCTCGCTGGTGGGTCCACCGAGGGCGCGGTAACGCTCGAGGATGTCGCCGTACATCACATGGGCGCCGGTGTCCTTCGAGAAGTAGATGGCACCGCCCTCATAGTCCCGTTCGGCTCCACCGGGAACGTCCACGGCCACGCCGGTCGGGGCGCCGAGCAGAGACCCTTCCCCTCCGAAGGCGGTGTAACGGTCATCGATGGCTTTGACGGTCTCGGTCGAAGGATCTGCACCGGCCATCGGGGCGCCGGCGAGCAGAGTGCCGGCCGCGATCACGGCCGCTCCGAGCGCAAGTGACACGCTGGTGCGCAGTGACACGAATGGGGTCACAACAGACTCCTAAGTTGTCAGCCCTGTCAGGCGAACTGGTTTGGGGATGGATTGTGGGGTCAAACGGAAGGGCATGGCGCCGGGGCGAGAAGGGGTTCGCCGCCCCGGCGCCATGCCGTTGAACCGTAGCCGTCAGGGGCGACGGTGCTTCGGGTCGTCCTTGTCGATCTCGTGCTCGACGACCTTATGCTCCACGATCCGCTGCTCCACAACCTTCGGGTCGACCAGATAGGCCTCGCGGGCACGGAACACCGTCGACTCGTCGCCCACGATGTCGTCATCCGGGTGCTCGCCGGTGGTCCGCTCGACCCACTCGACCTCACGGGTGCCGTGCTCGATGAACTTGGCCTCGACGTCCTCGGTCTTGCCCATGAAGCGACGGGTGACGTGCATCTCCTCAGCGCCGTGCTCGACGATCCGCTGCACTTCCTTCTCCACGTACTTGTGGACGATCACCGGCTTCTCGACGACGATCTCGACGATCCGCTCCACCGGCTTCTCGACGATCTTCTCGACCTCGATGTAGACCGGCTTCTCGACGATCTTCTCGACCCGGGTCTCGACCGGCCGCTCGACGATGACCTCGTCGATGTACTCGACCTCGCGCTCGATGATCTTCTCGACGAGCACCGGGCTGGTGACCATCTTCTCGAGCACCTTCTCGACTGGGCGGTCGATGACCTTCTCGATGATCTTCGGCCGCTCGACGA
>CAIOYU010000296.1 GCA_903862565.1 uncultured Actinomycetes bacterium
CCACCCCCAGGAGAGGAACGACGCCTCGGGCAGGGTCGTCGTCAGCGTCAGCAGCACCACGGTGGCCAGTGCGTTGCCGACCGGCACCGCCGCCTGAGGCCAACTGGCCCAGAATCCCCGGGATGGGCTGGGGCTGTGCTCGGCCACCAACAGGATCGCCCCGCCCCACTCCCCGCCGACGGCGAAACCCTGGATGAACCGCAGGATCACCAAAAGGGCAGGGGCCCAATAACCGATCTGGCCGAAGGTCGGCAGACAGCCCATCAGGAAGGTGGCCGCGCCGACCAGCAGTAGCGAGAACTGGAGCAACTTCTTGCGGCCGTGCTTGTCACCGAAGTGACCGAACACCACACCGCCGAGGGGACGGGCGGCGAATCCGACCGCGTAGGTGATGAAGGCCGCCAGGATCGCGTCGAGGTCGCTGGTTCCCTTGGCGAAGAACACCTTGTTGAACACCAGGGTCGCAGCGGTGCCGTAGAGGAAGAACTCGTACCACTCGACCACCGTGCCGGCCATCGACGCGGCCACCACCCGGCGTAACCCGGTCACACTCGGCTCCGTCGTTGGCGTCGTCATCGGCATTCCTTCCCCGGGCACTCCTACCCGGGTCATAGGGTAAGGCCCATGCCTTTTCTCGATGTCGACACCGTGGGAGACGAACGCGGCCCGGTGTACTACCGGCATTGGGCCGCGGCCGACCCGACCGCCGCAGTGATCTTCCTGCATGGCTTCGGCGAGAACGTCGGACTTTACGACCGCTACGGCTTCGCCCTGAATGCCGCCGGCATCGACCTGTGGGCCGTCGACCAGTTCGGTCATGGCCTGTCGCCGGGGAAGCGGGGTGTGTTCGGAACCTTGGAGGACAGTTCGGCACTGGCCGAGCGGCTCACAGCAGTGGCCGAACGGGTGCGCCCCGGGATTCCGCTGGTGGCACAGGGGCATTCATACGGTGCTGTCGCGACTCTGTTCCGGTTGCTCGAACAGCCCGGCAGATACCGCGCAGGGGTGATCTCCGGTGCTCCGTTGGTCGCCATCCCCGCACTGGTGGACGCGAACACGGCCCTCGAACTCGACCCGGCCGCCCTGTCTGCCGATCCTTTCTACCTCGATCTGCTGGCCACCGACCCGCTGGCCTTCATCGACGGCGACAGCGTCGCCCTGACCCGCGAACTGGATCGCGGGTGGGACCGCTTCGGCGCCGAACTGCCGACCCTGACCGTGCCGACTCTGGCCGTTCACGGCGAGATCGATCCGATCGCCGTCCCCGGGGCGGTGCGCGCCTACGCCGAGCAGATCCCCGCGTTGCAGTACCTGGAGTTTCCCGGCGCCCGCCACGACGTCCTCAACGACACCTGTCATCGGGAGGTCGCCGACGCCGTCGTCGACTTCATCCGCGAGCCGACATAGATGGTCCGCGACGCGGTTCCAGAAGATCAGAGCCAGGTGTCGGGCGTGGTGGTGGTGAGGAACGCCTCGAGGTCGTTGCGCCACTGCGCCGGGGTGGTCTTGTCCGGTTCGATGCCGGTGTACTCGCCGCGGTAGAACAGCAACGGCCGGGGCTTCACCGCCGGCACCTCCGATAGCGACTGCACAGCGCCGAAGACCACGAAGTGGTCGCCGCCGTCGTGTACGGAGGCGACGGTGCAGTCGATGTAGGCCAGTGAGCCGTCGAGAACCGGTGAACCCAGCGGCGACGGATGCCAGTCGACCCCGCCGAACTTGTCGGGTTCCTTGGAACCGAACCGTGCGCACAGTTCGCGCTGGCTCTCAGTCAGCACATTGACGCAGAACCGCCCCGAGGCCTCGATCGCCTGCCATGACCGCGACACCTTGGTGGGGCAGAACAGCACCAGGGGCGGGTCAAGAGACAGCGCAGCGAACGACTGGCAGGCAAAGCCGTTGGGCACGCCGTCGGCCATCGTGGTGATGATCGTGATGCCGGTGCAGAACTGCCCGAGCACGGCCCGGAACGCCCGGGGGTCGATCGGGCTATGTGTTTCCATGCGAGCCGATGCTGAAGTCATGGCCCCACAGACTCACCGCGGTGCTCTCCCGGGCGATCCAGCCGTCGTCCTCGACTTGTAATCCCTCACAACCGAATTCGACGTCGAAGCCGCCGGGTGTCTTCATGTAGAACGACAGCATCTTGTCGTTGACGTGCCGCCCCAGAGTCGCCGACATCGGCACGTTGCGGCGCAGGGCGCGATCCAGGCAGAGTCCGACGTCGTCGCTGTTGCCCACTTCGACCATGAGATGGACGACGCCACTGGGGGTGGGCATCGGCAGGAACGCGAGGCTGTGATGACGCGGGTTGCACCCGAAGAACCTCAGCCACGCCGGCGGTCCGTCTGCGGGGCGGCCCAACAGTTGCGGGGGCAGGCGCATCGAGTCGCGCAGCGTGAAACCCAGGACGTCGCGGTAGAAGCGCAACGCCTCGGCGTCGTCGCGGGTGGACAGCACCACGTGACCCAGACCCTGTTCGGCGGTGACGAAGGTGTGCCCGTAGGGGCTGACCACCCGGCGGTGTTCGAGGGCGGCGCCGTGGAACACCTCGAGACGGTTCCCGGACGGATCGGCGAAGCCGACCATCTCATCGACGCGGCGGTCAGCCAGTTCAGCGGGGGTGGCCTCGGTGAACGGCACACCCGCGGCGTCAAGCGAGTCGCGAACCTGTTGCAGCCCAGCGGCGTTCGCGCACTCCCAGCCGGCGACCGAGAGCCGGTCGTGGTCGCCCGGAACGATCACCAGTCGAGCCGGGAAGTCATCCATCCGCAGGTACAGCGCGCCCGGCGTCGAGCCCTTGCCCTCCACCATGCCGAGGACCTTGAGCCCGTACTCACGCCAGGCCGGGACGTCGGTGGCCTCGATTCGCAGGTACCCCAGGGAGCGGATGCTCATGCCGAGCCCCCGAGGAAGTCGATCGTGAGCTTGTTGAACTCGTCGAACTTCTCCACCTGAGCCCAATGTCCGCACTGCCCGAAGACGTGCAGTTGAGCCCGCGGAATCATCTTCAACGCCACCAGTGCACCGTCGAGTGGATTGACCCGGTCTTCCCGGCCCCAGATCAGCAGCACCGGCTGGCGCAGCTTGTACACCTCGCGCCACATCATGCCGAGTTCGTAGTCCGGCCCGGCGAAGGACTTCCCCATGGCTCGGGCCGCCCCCAGGGACTCCGGCGTGCTGGCGATGGCGAACCGCTCATCGACGAGTTCCGGGGTGATGAGCGCCTGGTCGTGAACCATGATCCGCAGAAAGCGTTCCATGTTCTCGCGGGTCGGGTTGTGGTTGAACTTGGCGAGCAGCTTGACCCCTTCCGTGGGGTCCGGCGCGAACAGATTGACGCTCAGGCCGCCCGGCCCCATGAGGACCAGACGGCCGGCCCTCTTCGGGTTGTCCAACGCGAACCGCACGGCGGTACCGCCACCCAGCGAATTGCCGATCAGGGCGGCGCGTTCGATGCCCAACTGGTCGAACAGCGCCAGCACGGCGTCGGCGCTGTAGCGGTTGTACTGCTCGTGCTCGGTGTGCTTGTCGGAGTGTCCGTAGCCGGGCTGATCGACGGCGATGACGTGGAAGTGCCGCGACAGCACGGCGATGTTGCGCCCGAAGTTCGACCAACTCGACGCCCCCGGTCCGCCACCGTGCAGCATGACCACGGCGGGTCCGTTTCCGGCACCGGCCTCGTGATAGTGCAGGCGCACATGACGCCCACCGGAGGAGACCTGAGCAAACCGGGACGTGGACTCGAAGGTCAGATCCTGCTGGGACTGGGTCGCCTGCTGGGACTGGGCCTCTCGGATGAACGACGTCATCAGACCATCGTGTCGCCGAGTGGCAGTCCGAATTCCTGGTTGCCGTACATCACGTATGCACGTTCGGCGTCGTTGGCGGCGTGCACCCGGCCGGCGTGGGCGTCACGCCAGAATCGTTGCAGCGGTTGGTCGTTGTTGAGCGCGGTGGCGCCCGCGGCTTCGAAAAGGCGGTCGATTGAGGCGATCGCCCGGCCTGTCGCGCGAACCTGGTCGCGCCGGGCCCGGGCCCGAAGCTCCATGGGGACCGACTTGCCGGCACAGAGCAACTCGTACTCCTCGGCAAGGTTGCCCTTCAGTTGCCGCCATGCGGCATCGATGTCACTGGCCGCTTCGGCGATCCGCACCTTGGCGAACGGGTCATCTTTGGCCTTCTCCCCGGCGAAAGCCGCGCGCACCCGCTTGCCCTGGTGCTCCACGTGAGCGTCGTACGCGCCATAGGCCATGCCGACGATGGGAGAGGAAATAGTGGTGGGATGCATTGTGCCCCAGGGCATCCGGTACACGGGGGCGGTGTTGTTCTGCAATCCGGCCGCAGATCCGTCGTTCATCGCGCCGTAGGACAGGAACCGGTGGCGCGGAACGAAGACGTCCTTGACGATGAGGGTGTTACTGCCGGTCCCCTTGAGTCCGACGACGCGCCAGTCGTCGCGGATCTGATAGTCGCCCAACGGCATCAGGAAGCTCCCGAAATCGACCGGGCGGCCGTCCTTGATCACCGGTCCACCGACGAACGTCCAGGTGGCATGGTCGCATCCCGATGACCAGAGCCAGGCCCCGTTGACCAGGTATCCGCCATCGACGACCATCCCTGCGCCCATCGGCGCATAGGACGAGGAGACGCGAACCGTGGGATCCGCGCCCCAGACGTCCTCCTGGGCCTGCTGGGCGAACTGCGCGAGATGCCAGTTGTGCACGCCGAGGATTCCACCGGCCCACCCGGTGGATCCACAGGCACTGGCAATCCGCCGGACCGCTTCGAAGAACAGCGTCGGGTCGCACTGGAGCCCGCCCCACTGTTCGGGTTGGAGCATCTTGAAG
>CAIOYU010000297.1 GCA_903862565.1 uncultured Actinomycetes bacterium
GGAGCCTGGGTGGACGTCCTGACCTCCGGGGCGCTGTCGCCGATGAACTATCCGCAGCAGGTGGCGTGGGTGAACCCGGTGACCGACCAGTCCCGCACGTCGATGCTCACCGCGACGTGGAACGACTTCCACTCGGCCACACTGGACCTGTTCAAGGACGCCGGGGTGATCGCCCGCTCCTACACGTTTTTCACCGAGGACGCCGACAACCCGCACACCGAGCTCGAAGCCCTTGTCGGCCCGAAGCTGGCCCACCTCGCGCGGCCGCAACGCAACTGCGTCATCCACTCCTTCGAAGACAAGAGTGGATATGAGGGCCCCACCGGCACCGCCGTCGACGGGATCATCAACCTCGTCGCCTCCACCGCCGACGACCTGATCACCAACACCGTCATCCAGATCGACAACGACGGCGACGGTGAACCGGACCCGCTGTTCCGCCGCCTGGCCATGGTCGCCCCGGACAAACCCGCGGTGATCTACCGGGAGGGCCAGCACTCCGGGATCATCGAGTCCAACGTCACCCTGCACAAGGGCCCCGTCAAAACGATTTTCGCCGGCGGCCACAGCCCCAAACTCCTCAACGATCTGCAGACCTACGGGATCCGCTACGGCATCTCCCAGATCGCCGAGGTCATCCCGTTGGGCCCGGTCGGCGGCGCCTACGAGCTGACCGGCGCCGAGGGCCTCGACAACCTCTACCAGGGCCAGCTCGACGACTTGTTCTTCGCCTACCAGGCGTTCACCGACCCGGGGCGGGCACTGCACACCGGCAGCCTGGCCTACTGCGAGCACTTCGAGCGCGGCGGCTCCGGCACCGCCTACGTCGTCTCCGGGTTCCTGACCATCCGGGTCGGCTGGTACAAGAAACGCGCCTACCGCGCCTTCAAAACCTCCATCCGCAACGCCGCCCCCTGGGTGGTCCTCGTCGACTACGGCCTGGGGGACAGGCTGGGGTTCGAGCAGGACCGCATCATCTACGCCGACCAGACGGCGGCGATCAAGTACGAGTACGACCGCCGCAAACCGATCACCTACTCCCTGTCGATCGGGGACGACAGCCGCTCCGAGGACGGCCTCACCCAGGGGGTGCGGGCGTTGCAGGCGGTGGCCTCGATCGCCGGTCTGGCACTCGGCGAGGGAACCATCTTCTGATGCTGCACTACGGGGTCACCGACGTCGAAGCGGCACCGGATCTGCATGACGGGTTGGCCCGCACCCGCGCGGTGCTCGCCGCCCCGCCCCCCCTGGACGGGCTCACCGAGGCCCAGCAGGGCGCCGTGCTCGAGATCCGCGACACCGCCACGGCGATGCTCGCCATCTTCGACACGATCCGCGCCATCCCCGGCCTCGCGGTGGTGCCGGCCCTGCCGCACATCTGCGCCTACCACCTCGCCCTGTGCGGGTGGCGACCCACCGGACACCACCCCGACGCTCGGGCCCTGCTGCACGCCGACCTCGACCGCCCCACCGGCGCCGACGGCGGCGTCCTGGACCTGACCTGGATACCGGCTGCCCGCGACGCCATCGCCGCCGTCCTGGCCGGCGGCGGCTGGAACCTCGACCGCAGCCGGCGGCGCATCAAACTCCGCGCCGGTGAGCTGCCCATGTGGCTGCCCGTCAACGCCGCCGACACCGCCCCCGCAGTTGACGCACCCCAACCGTGGCACGTCACCCCCGCCATCACCATCGACCCCGATTTCGAGGAGCAATGGACAGCAACCGAGGCGTAATCCCCGTCATCAAGCCGCAGATCGGCGACCGCGTCCACCTGGGCACGGTGCTGGCCAATGTCCACATGTTCGGGGTGCTCTCCGACGGTGACACCCCCGACCAGGTGTCGGCCACCCTGGAACTGTTCGGCGGGAACGGCACCCTGTCGCTGGCCGCCCTGATGGGCCCGCCCGGCCCGCCCGGACGTAACGCCCCCATCCTGAAACTGCAGTCCGACAACATCGTCGTGGTCGATGACCTGCCGACGAACCTCACCAACGACCCCGCCGACATCGGCAAGTACTGGATCATCGAAGAACGCGACGACCTCGGCAACGTCCTGGGCTCGAAGGCGTACCTGTGGCACGGCACGCACTGGCAGGTGTTCCAGATGGGCACCCAGGGGCCGCCCGGCCCGGTGCCGATCATCACCCCCAACGTCGAACTCCTCGACCCCGACGACCCCGACGTCGACTCCTACATCACCGTCACCGGCACC
>CAIOYU010000298.1 GCA_903862565.1 uncultured Actinomycetes bacterium
GACGGATTACCAACGGTGTTCGTCTACGACGGCCACCCCGGCGGTGCGGGGTTCGCCGAACAGGGCTACCGATCCGTCGCCATCTGGTTGGGTGCGACGGCGGACGCGATCGAGGCATGCGAATGCCCGAACGGCTGCCCGGCGTGCGTGCAATCCCCCAAGTGCGGCAACGGAAACGACCCCCTCGACAAACACGGGGCGATCCGCGTATTGCGACTGGTGCTGAGCCAGATTCAGCAATGAACGCGTGGGGAATTCGCGCGGCCATCGACCGACCCCTCGAACGGTCGACGGCCGCGGATAACTGCCTGGCAGCCTCCGGTGCCCACACTTCTGGAGCGAGTGGAAAACTCCACCATGAACGGTGGATGGAAACAAGCGGTCGGACAACACGATCCGCTCGATAAACCCCTCGCGGGGGCTTAGCTGAAAGTACGCCCGTTATATGCATTGCCGCAAGAGGATCGCCGAAGCTGCAGTTTGCGCAGAGGCCCCGTAATGCCTCTACCTGCGAACTCCCACAACCCGCACGATGCTGGCAAAGTACCGACCTCTAGGCTCAGCACGTGACCCAGGAATGGTTGCTCGTGGAGACACTCGGCGACCAACCTGTGGTCGTCGCCCAGGGACGCCAGATCAAGAACTTCGTGCCGGTCCCGGTATTCCTGCGTCGCAATCCCAACCTCGCCGCCATTCAGAACGCGATCGCCGAGACCGTGGCATCCGGCACCGCCCTCGCCAGCATCACCCCCGCCAGCAAAAGGGTCATCCGCACCGAACCGATCCTCATGTCGGACGGGCGCATCCACGCCGTCCAGGTGTGGTGCGGCGCCACCGACGCCGAGCCGCCGGAGCGCCCCGTACCGGGACCGCTGAAGTGGGACTTCACCACAGGGGAGGCGACCGGAACGACCGAGTACCTCCTCAACGCCGGCATGGATCCGGATTCGGAGGCGGTCAGCGGCCGGGCCTTCGTGGAGGACATCCCGAGCCGGGACCTCAACCACGACGAGTCCAAAGTGCTGGCTCTGGCGGTCGACGCCGCCCCGGATCGGACCTACTCGGCGACTTGGGAATTCACTGACAAGCAGGGCAAGTTTCGACGGGTGGGCTTCACCGCACGAACGGCGATGGAAGCCGCGGACGACGGCGCCGCACACCTCATCTGCCGGGCGATGAATCTGGTGGAAGAGGTTCGCGAGCAACCGGCCGCCTCGGAGAACCTGGCGCAGCGACTCCTCGACGGTCTAAATCAGCCGGGTGTGTACCGCCTGGTGGTCGATTTGAAGAACTGGCGGTTGCTCAAGTGGCTCGACGAGCCTTGCCCGTATTTCAACTGGCGGGGCCCGGTTCAGATGCACCCCGACGACCACGCCCACTATTCCCGAGGGATGATCGCCGAACTCGAGAACGGGAGTACCGCCGGAGTCCTGCGCCTGCCTGGCGATGACGGCGGCGGCTGGGTGCCACTGCACGTGACGATCAGCAGAGTCCTGCTGGAAAAGGACATCTACGGCGGGCTGGTGACTCTGCGATTGCCCACCGATGAGGAACTCGCCGACGCCGGTCTGTGAGGTTTCAGCCTCTGCCGGCGACGGGTCCTGCGCGTGCGACGGCGCGAGCCTGGGCTCCGGACCCTCCGATGAGTCCCGCGCCGATGACTCCCACCGCACAGGTGACGACGACATCGAGGTGATCGACTTCGCATCCCGCAACCGTCGCGCCCATGGCTGACCCGATGGAGTTCGCCACCCGGCAGGCGACCTGTGGACCCGAAGCCACGTGCCTCGCTCCCGCCAACGCCGAGAGATCCGCGGCCGATTGGGCGCGATGGCGGGCGATGACAACGGCCCCGACCAGGACCGCGACCATGCAGAGGGCCACCAGTGCCGCCACCAGGAAAGCGGCCAATACCGTTGCCGCGCCGGATTCCTCAGATACCCGACTCGACAAGCGCAACGGCCTCTCCGCCGATGAGCAACCCGGGCAATATGAGCGAGCGAGCCGTGACCCTGGCGATGAGGTAGTCGCCCTCCCGTCGCACATCGAGTGACGCCCCGGCCGGCGCCAACCGGGCACCCGCGTCAAACCCCGCGTCGTCACCGCGGGCGGCGAGTCGGGCGGCTTCCCTGGCTGCGTCGATGCAGCGCACCTGCAGTGACACCGCGGTGATGCCGGCTGCGCACAGCAACAGCGCTGCGACAAGTGCCGCGATCGCCAACGCGGCCTCAACCGTGCTGAACCCGGCATCGCCGCCTAGACACGGGTGGTAAGCGCACGACTGATGATGTTGGTCAGCGCCCCGACGATGGAGTCGCCGGTGACGACGCTGTA
>CAIOYU010000299.1 GCA_903862565.1 uncultured Actinomycetes bacterium
CTACTCCCCGGGTCCGGTCGAGGCGCGCAGCACCTCGATGAGCGGACCGAACTTCGGCGTCCACGCCATCACCGTGTTGTGCCGCCATCCCATGGTGTGGAACGGTTCGTCGCGGGCGATCTGCTCGGCTTCCTCGCGCGACCTGACCGTGAAGATTCCAAAGCCGGGCGGCACAGGGGCATGTCCGGGGACCGTGGGCTCACCCATGCACGGCCCGATCGCCAGCACCTTGCCGTCCTCGATCACCCGGTGCATGTAGGCGTAGTGGTCTTCCAAAGCAGACGACGCCGCAGGCTGTGAGCCGGCCACCGGCAGCGGGGTCATGATCAGCAGGTAGAACTCTCGGACTCCGGCGGCCTCCCCCTGGGCCCTCATGGCCTCGAAATCGAACTCGACGTCATTGCTCATGACACGACATCCCTTCGTTCCATCGTGGGGATACCCGGACCCGGATCGTTGACGCCCCAACTCCAGACGACTTCGGGGGTGATCCGGAACCGCTGACGGGAGGCGTCCTCTTCGATGCGGACACGACCCCGCACCTTGATGCCGCGCGGCGTCCACGGCTGCACCGCCGCGAGGTCGTCGATCACCACCGCCGCGCGCGGATTGGCCTGAACGTTTCGATAGCGGACCGTCTTGGCGATGTCGAAACCGGCCGTGACGATATCGTCGCCGTCCACCGAGAAGGCCACGGCGGCGACGTCAGGCCGGCCGGTCGGCGAGGCCGACGCGAACCGCATCAACGGCTGGCTTCTCAGATACTCCACTTCCTGCTGGGTGAATGCGGCCACGCAAAGCCCCTCCGTAGGAGTACAAAGAACATCGTTACGCACTTGAAGTAACCGATGCTTCCTCAGCGCGGGTCCCCCCGCAAGAACGCACTTCAAGGTGCGTGCCAGATTTGGAGGTGACCGATGGCGGCCCGCACCGTGACCGTTGCCGAGAACTGCGCCACCACCCACACCGCGCAGGGGCCCCGAGTGGCTGCCGGCGACTCCGCCGAGTGCCGCATCGTGCGGGAAATCCTCAGCCAGCTCGGCGATAAATGGACCCTGCTGGTGATCCTGTGCCTCAGCGGCGGGCCGCTGCGGTTCAACGCCATCCAGCGCGCGGTAGTGGGCATCTCCCACCGGATGCTCACGGTGACCCTGCGCAAGCTCGAACGCGACGGCCTCGTCCGGCGGACCGTCTATCCCGAAGTGCCGCCGCGGACCGAATATGAGTTGACACCGCTAGGGGTCAGCTTCACCGAACCTGTGATGGCAATTGCGAATTGGGCAGTTGCCGCCCAACCGGAGATAGACATCCACCGGAAACGCTTCGACCGCAGGCGCGATTCGTAGCTAATGCAGCAGCACCGGGCACGCCCGCCGTGCTGTCGGCGCATGGCCGACTGCGTCAAGCTTGGCCAATCAGTTGATCGCAAAGATTGAGAGCGCGGCGGCTGGCGAGTCCGACGAGGGCAAGCGGTCAAAACTGAACCAGCTCGCAGGGTTCATGCCGCCTAATTCTCAGTTTCACTGCACAAGTGCAACGGAAGTGCAGCCATCGCTGAGAAAGTGCAGTCAAAACTGAGAATCTACAAGCAGCTACTGCCGCGCCATATTCGTGAACCGCGACAAATGCAGCTGATGCGCGACGGTGATCGTCTTCGTCGGACCGTTCCGGTGCTTGGCCAGGATCAGGTCCGCCTCGCCGCCGCGGGGGTCGTCACGCTCGAATGCGTCGGGGCGGTGCAGAAGGATCACCATGTCGGCGTCCTGCTCAATGGCTCCGGATTCACGCAGATCGGAGAGCATCGGCTTCTTGTCGGTGCGCTGTTCGGGACCACGGTTCAGCTGGCTCATCGCCACCACCGGAACCTCGATCTCCTTCGCCAAAAGCTTGAGCTGCCTTGAGAATTCCGAGACTTCCTGCTGGCGGGACTCCACCTTCTTGCCCGACGTCATCAGCTGCAGGTAGTCGATGACCACCAGACGAAGGTCCGACTTCTGTTTCAGCCGACGGGCTTTGGCCCGGATCTCCATCATGGTGAGGTTGGGCGAGTCATCAATGAAGAGCGGCGCCTCGCTGATCTCACTCATCCGCCGGGCCAGCCGCGTCCAGTCGTCGTCGCTCATCCGGCCCGACCGCATGTCGGCCAGCTTGATCTTCGCCTCCGCCGAGAGCAGACGCATGACGATTTCGGTCTTGCTCATTTCCAGGGAGAACACGACGCTCGACATCCGGTTCTTGATGGAGCAGGAGCGCAGGAAATCCAGTCCGAGGGTCGAGTTGTGTGTGGGGATCATCGCGCGCCCGGCGAGGTAGAGATGGTCGTCGTTGTCGACCTCGACGCAACGCACAGGCACGCTCGCAATGGCACGCACATCGGTGATAAATCGTGTCCCAGAGCGCGCAGGCCCAAAACTCGCTCTGCGCTCCTTGTGCGCCAAGGTCTTCCGGTGCAACCGGAATACTTCATCTTCGGTCGAAAAGTTCAGTATGTAGGCGATGGAACTGGCTTCAGAGCGTCCACGAACCCGCTTCGTCGAGCGATGGCAGCGGTAGCCGAGGCTGACGATTAGTTCGAAAACATCGTCGGCCAACATCTGGTTCGTGACGGAGAATTGGATCGTTCCGCCGTTGGTCACCGTGCCGTCGGTGTCGAGCAAGCCTGCCAACAATGCGCGGCGCTGAAATTCGGAAGCACGAAGATACTCCCGAGGGATGCGCTTCGCGTTGAGGACCTGACTCGTCTGCGGGACAAAGAACTTGCCGCACACGACACATTCACGCGAGGGAATTTCAGGCGAGCCTGTTAGGCACAGTTGGCAGCGATATTTCGCGGAAGCCGACTTACGCGCCTCGACGCCCTCCGCCTCGATGTGCATGATCACTTCAGGATCGGCCGAGGTGATTTTGGCACTCGCGCTGGTTCCATCCCCCAACCACGCACCAAGCGTGTAGGGCGGTACTAGGAGATCAGCATCGAGCGATTGCAGCGGAAGGGCATTGGCCACTGAGTGATTTAGCCGGCGACCAACAGTGCCGCACCGCAGCGTCTCAGCGATCTCCCGGGTAGTACGGATCGCTGGGAAGGGCCGCTGGTTCCTCATCCGGTTGTAGCCGGCGGCAGCCGCCTGGGCTGACTTCCGAGACGCCCGCGTATCGGTGAGCCACTGGTGCTCGGCATCGGCCACGATCACCGAACCGTCGGAGAACTCAACCTCATAGCAAGGCCGCCCGAGCATCACCTCCGTGGCCGCGACGACCCGAGTCGGCTCCCCGTCCGCTCCCATCAGCCAGTCGCCGACACGCACCTCGCCCATCGTCGTCCAGCCGGTCGGCGTCGGCAGCGGGGTGTCGAGTTTGAGCGCTTTGCCCATACCCGGTCGCGCCGCCACCACGATCATCTGTCCGGGATGCAGCCCGTTGGTGACCTCGTCGAGTTCGGTGAAGCCGGTGGGCACACCACGGGAGATGCCACCGTTGGAGGCGATCGCGTCGATCTCGTCCATGGTCGGCTGCAGCAGCGCCTCCAAGGCGACGAAGTCCTCGGCGGTCTTGCGCTCAGTGACGTCGTAGATCTCGGCCTGGGCGCGGTCGACGATCTCGTTGACGTCGGCCCCCTCGGCGCCGGCGTACCCATACTGGACCACCCGGGTGCCGGCCTCCACCAGGCGCCGCAGCAGGGCCTTCTCCGCGACGATGCCCGCGTAGTAGCCGGCGTTGGCAGCGGTGGGCACCGTTGAGATCAGGGTGTGCAGATACGGCAGCCCACCGATGCGCCGCAGGAGCCCACGGCGGTCGAGTTCGGCGCCCACGGTGACGGCGTCAGCGGGCTCACCGCGGCCGTAGAGGTCCAGGATCGAGTCGTAGACGTTCTGATGCGCAGGACGGTAGAAGTCGCCGGGACGCAGGCGCTCGAGGACATCGGCGATGGCGTCCTTGCTCAACAACATCCCGCCGAGCACGGACTGCTCTGCGACGAGGTCCTGGGGAGGCTGGCGGCCGAAATCCTCCGGTGGCGGCGAGTTGGTTCCCGGCTGTCCGAGGTCGTCGACGACTGCCATCGGATGCCCCACCTCCTCTCGCATACGCCTCGAACGCAGGTTCGACCACTTTCGTGGCACGGTACGTCTCAGCACCGACAAAACTGGCCGGGACCACCGCTGACGCGATGCGTTGAGGGGAACGGTAGGGGTTGCTGGATACATCTCCAAGCGGAGCTGTACATGGACCTGTTAGCGGGTTGTGGACAGCCGCCGGTCACAGTGTTGGCGGGTTGTGGACAACCTGTGGATTACCGCTTTTTTATCCAGCATTTTTCGACGTAGACGCTGGTTAGGACTGTTAGCACCCTGTGGATGAAAACTCGTCGGCGTGTCGGCTGAGCGTGCCGTTTCGGGCGTGTTGCAACGCTCTTGCCCACGCAAGGGATTAGCGCATTACCGCGTTAACTGTGGGGCACATGGGACTCGCGGGGCTTGTCGGCGGCAACAAAAATCCCCGGGTCCGACCTAAGGCCGGTGCCCGGGGATTTTCGACGTAGGTCTAGCTCTGGCCGACGATCTCCAAGGTCACCTCGGCGTCCACCTGCGGGTGCAGGTGCACCGTGATGCGGTGGCTTCCGGTCTCCTTGATGTGAACCTTGGGCAACCGCACCGAGCGCTTGTCCAGATTCGGGCCGCCGGCCTTCTTGACAGCCGCGACGACGTCGTTAGCGGTCACCGAACCGAACAGCTTGCCGGAGTCAGCCGCGACCTTCATGGGAAGAGACACCGCGCCCAGGGCCACGATAGCGGCCTTGATTTCGTCGGCATGCTCGCGGTCGTGAACCCGCTTGGCCTCACGCGACCGGCGGATGTCGTCGGCCTGCTTCTGCGCGCCGCGAGTGGCGGGGATGGCCAGGCCACGGGGCAACAGGAAGTTACGCCCGTATCCGTCCTTGACCTCAACAGTGTCGCCGGTGGTCCCCAGGTGGTCGACCTCGGCAGTCAGGATCAGCTTCATTGTCGCTCCGTTCTCTATCGCGTCGCCGAGGTGAACGGCAACAACGCGACCTCGCGGGCGTTCTTGACGGCAATGGCGATGTCGCGCTGATGCTGCACGCAGTTCCCGGTCACCCGGCGAGCGCGGATCTTGCCCCGCTCGCTGATGTAGGTGCGCAGCAGTGCGGTGTCCTTGTAGTCGATGTTCTGGGCCTTCTTGGAGCAGAACACGCACTTGCGGGCCTTGATCGGCTTGTCTGGCGCGGGACGCCGCTTGGTGGGTTTGGCCTTCATTGTCAATCTCTTTCGTTAAACGTTGGGTGTCAGAAGGGCGGTTCGTCGTCGCCGCCGCCGAACGATCCGGCCCCCGGGGCGCTGCCCCACGGATCGTCGTTGGCCTCGCGACCGCCGCCTTGCTGTCGCGGGGCACCGCCACTGGAGCCGCCGCCGAATCCGCCGCCACCACCGCCGCCGCGGCCGGCCTTGGTGACCTTGGCCGACGCATAGCGCAGCGACGGGCCGATCTCCTCGACCTCGACCTCCATGACGGTGCGCTTCTCGCCCTCTTTGGTTTCGAAGGACCGCTGCTTGAGACGGCCGGTCACGATCACCCGAGCGCCCCGCGTGAGGCTCTCGGCGACGTTCTCGGCAGCCTCGCGCCAGATGTTGCAGCGCAGGAACAGCGCTTCGCCGTCCTTCCACTCACTGCTCTGGCGGTCGAAAATGCGTGGGGTCGATGCCACCGTGAAGTTGGCGACGGCCGCACCGGACGGCGTGAATCGCAGTTCGGGGTCGGCGGTCAGGTTTCCGACGACGGTGATGATCGTGTCACCGGCCACAGTGTCCTCCTGGCATTGGCGGATGGTTGTACGGCGAGCCTACGTAGGGGGTCCGACGAACCGAGAACGCTCGCCGGAGCCCCCTGTGGAGACTCAGTGCTTGTCGGTCCGCATCACCTTGGTCCGCAGCACCGACTCGTTCAGGTTCAGCTGACGGTCGAGCTCGGACACGGTGGCCGGGGCGGCCTTCAGGTCGACGACGGCATAGATGCCTTCGGCGTGCTTGGCGATCTCGTAGGCCAGACGGCGCCGGCCCCAGATATCGACCTTGTCGACCGAACCGCCGTCACTGCGAATCACGTTCAGGAACGTGTCCAGGGACGGGGCTACGGTGCGCTCGTCAAGAGTGGGATCAAGGATGATCATGACTTCGTATGGACGCATGGAAACCTCATCACCTCCTATGGTCGTTTGCGGCCACGCCCTTGTGGCGTGACAGGAGGGTCGCCTGCGTCGGCAACCGGGCAAGGTTACCGTAGGGCCCCCTGATCAGCGAAATCAGCGCCGCTGAGTGAAGTACTCCAGGGCAAGCAGTCGCGTCTGCTCCGACGCCGTGGCCAGGGATCCGGAATCGAACGGGGGCTGCGGGTCGTACTCGATCATCAGCTGGCTGGCTTCAGCGGCTTGCCGGTCGACCAGCAGCTCCACCAGCCTGAGCGCCATGTCGATCCCGCTGGAGACCCCGGCCGCGGTGATGATCCGCTGCGGAAGATGCTCGACGACCCGCTGCGGGCTGTAGCGGGCGCCGAGGGACTCCAGCAGATCGGTGGTGGCCCAGTGGGTCGTCGCGGTCAGGCCCTCCAGCAGGCCGGCGGCGGCCAGGACCAGGCTGCCGGTGCACACCGAGGTGGTGAACAGCGTGTGCGGGTGGGCATCGCGCACCCAGTCCAGCACCACGTCGTCGTGGATCAGCGTCCGCGTTCCGACGCCGCCGGGCACCAGTAGGACGTCGGGGCGTCTGATCTCGTCGAAGGTGGCATCACAGGTCAGGCCCAGCATCCCGTTGTCGGTGCGGACCTCCCCCCGGCGGTGACCGACGAACACGACGTCGATGCAAGGGATCCGCTGCAGCACCTCGTAGGGCCCCACGGAATCCAGGGCGGTGTTACCCGGGAACATCGCAATCGCAACCTGCATGCGGATCAGTGTCTACCGTGGCGGGGTGGCCGACAACGAGGTGATGGACTTCGACGGCGAAGCGGCGCCCTGTTCACGGTCACCGCGAAGCGTGTACGACGTTGGCCGCGAACCGGACCCGCTGTACAGCCTGGCCAACGAACGCACCTACCTGTCGTGGCTCCGACTGGCGGTCACCCTCCTCGCCGGCGCCGTCGCCATCGACCGCCTGTTTCTCGAGCATCCCTGGTACGGGAGCAAGGCGCTGGCTCTGGCGCTGGTGGTCATCGCGTTCGCGACGTGCGGCATCGGTGTGCAGCGCTGGTGGATGACCGAGCGCGCAGTGCGGCTGCGTCAGCCCTTGCCAGGCTTCGGCGCTCCCCTGCTCGGGGTCGTGGCGATCATCCTGGCGGGGATCGGCGTGATCATCCTCGTGCTGATCCGCCGGGTCTGATGACCACCGGGAAGCTCTGGGGGCAGCAGTACCCGTTCGAACGAAACCAGTTTCAGCGCACGATGACGTTGACTGCCCTGGCGGGCATCTTCGCCGTCACCACGATCCTTCTCGTCCACGCCGACGTCGCCGCAGTGCTCGGAATCGTCTTCATCTGCGCGGGAACCGTTTCCGGATTAGCTGCGATGTCGCGTTACCGGTACGTCCAGGAAACCCTCCGCGGATTCGCCATTCTGAAGAGCCGCGGGGGCGGATTCGTTCTCGGCTCGGCGCTCGCGTTCGCCGTCGTCGCTGCCTTCGTGGCGTTTCTCGTCGTCCTCGAATGAGCTTGGGACAGTGCGCCCATGGTGCGACCGGCCCCTCGCCGCGGCCGGGCCGACGTGTGAACGCTCTGAGTCCGTGCTGCGGGCGCGCCTGTATTTGGCATAGGCCAGACCCGCGAGCAGCAGCACGGCCAGCACCGACAGGAAGTCGCCCTCTGTGATGCCGTTTGTCTCGTCGATGACGTAGACGACCCGGCCGCCCAGGGGCTTGTCGACGAAGGGCCAGAAGATGGCGAAGAACAGCACGGAGAACATGGAGGCCCAGTTTGTCCTCGCCAGGCACCATGCCATCGAGGCGAACAGGCCGTTCAGGGCGACGACGGCGAGGAAGAGTTGGTGCGGGTCCAGCATGGGCAGCTCTTTCTTGATCAGCCTGGCGGGCAGACGTCTTCGTTCCGCTGGGTAACGTCCTTTGCTGTCGCTGCCGTGCCACCCCAACTCGGGGACACGGAGTGATTTAACACGACCGCGATCTGAGCCGCTTCGGCCACCACTCCGGGAACGCATCGGGTGCGCCGTCGAACGTCCCCCCGGACGGATCGTCGATGGAATGCTGACGCACGAGGTCCTCACCCGGCCGGTAGATCTGGCGGATGACCATCGCCATCAAACCGATGACGGCGATGTCGCGGACCAAGACAGTT
This sequence comes from uncultured Actinomycetes bacterium, assembly GCA_903862565.1. Taxonomy (GTDB): domain Bacteria; phylum Actinomycetota; class Actinomycetes; order Mycobacteriales; family Mycobacteriaceae; genus Mycobacterium. The sequence goes on from CAIOYU010000299.1 coordinate 8,353, forward strand.
GCGGTGAACCACTGTTCGGGAAGGCCCTTGTTCTGCTCGCCGTACAGGTAGAGCATCCGGGGCACCCACACCAGAGCGTCGATCGTCATCCAGGCCAACAGGATCCGCCGATGCGGCAGTGCCAGCACCGCCAACGGAATCAGCCAGACAGAGAACTGCGGGCTCCACACCTTGTTGACCAACAGGAAGGCTGCCACGACCAGAAAGGCCAGTTGCGCCACCCGCGGCCGACGCGGAGCCGTCACCGCGATGTAACCGATTGCGGCACAAGCCGATAGCAGCAGCAGGGCCACGACGGCGTTCAGCACCAGCGGGGGCTGCCAGAAGCCGAGATTCGCGTCGAATCCCCGCCAGCCGGTGAACGACTTGATCACGTTGTACAGCGAGTCCATGTCCTCGGTGCGCCGGGTGTTGAGTCGGTAGAACTCCGACCACCCACGCGGATAGAAGAACATCACCGGCGCGTTGATGGCGAACCAGGTGGCCACCGCCACCAACGTCGTCCGTACCGCGTCGCGGAGACGGCCGGTGCGCACCCCCAACAGCAGCAACGGCAGCAGCAGCAGGGCCGGATACAGCTTCGCCGCCACGCCCATGCCGATCAGCACACCGGCCACCACCGGACGGCGGCGGGCCCACGCCAGCAGTCCACCCGTCGCCAAAGCCGTTGCCAGGGCGTCGAAATTGGTGAAGGACTGGAAGATTAGGATCGGCGAACCGGCCACCAGTGCGGCGTCCCAGATGCGGCGGCCGGCAAGCATCGCGGCGGCCCAGACGGTGGCCAGCCATGCCAACGCCAGACCGAAGGCCGCGATGTTGAAGAACATCACGACCTCGGCGACGCTGGACAGCGGTGCCCACTTGGTGGCTTTTGCCACCGCCGTGTAGGTCTTGGCCAGCGCCATCGACACGTACTGGTACACCCCGGTCAGTACGGGATATTCCATGTAGCGCACCGCGGTGCTGCCGTCGTATTGGGTACGGGGCCGGCCGGCTGAGTCCAGTTCAAGCCAACTGGACTTGTACGGAAACTTGCCCTGGCTCAACAACTCCGCGCCGTACAACGGCACGATGTCGGAGTAGCAGAGTTCATAATAGGCGCGCTGGTTCCCCCAGTTGGCCACCCGTTGGTCGGGGGCTCCGGTTCCCGTGGTCTGGAGGCACGGGGACTTGGTGGTCCACCCCAACGCCAGAAGCACCAGGGCGATCAGGAACATCACCCGCAGCGGGGTCAGCACGCGGGCCCTACCGATCAGCGCGTGCCGACCCACCGGGCCACCGACCATCTCTGAAAGGCCGGCAGCAAGAACGTCGGTGCGACTGGGCAAGTCGCGGTCATCTGCACTGCGAAGGTCCTCAGCCAGAGGCGCGGGAGACTCCGTCGGCCGCAATTCCACGCTGACGTGCCCAGAGTCGGCCAGGCGGCCGGCGGTCACGGGACGGGTGGCGGCGCGGGCGGCACATTCGGGTCGACCGGCGGGGGCGGCGGGGCCAGCTCAGGAATCGGGGCCGGGGCTGGAGCGGGCGGCGGGAACGGCTCCGGGAACGGCGCCGGTGGCGGCGGCAGCTGGTCTCCGGGCGGAGGAGGCGGCGGGAACGGATTGCCTGGCGGCGGAAGGGGAATGGTGACCCCGGGCAGAACCTCGACACCGTTTTCCGGCGGGGCTGGCCACGGCTGGCGTGTCGGTGCCGGCTGCACCGGGGGGGCCTGCACGACGGGGGCCTGAATGACGGGGGCCTGCTGCACCGGGATACCGGCGTAGCCGCCCACCTCCGCGGGCGTCGGGAAGCTCTCGAAGTCGGTGTTCCGAAGGGCACCGTCCATGGTGGCCTTCCAGATGTCGGCCGGTAGACCGGATCCGTAGACGGGGCCGCCCCAGCTGCTCACCAGAGGCTTGTCGCCCTTGTCCGTGCCGACCCAGACCGCCGTGGACAGTTGCGGAGTGAAACCCACCATCCAGGCGTCGCGGTTGGCGCCGGTGTCACCGAGTTGGTGGGTACCGGTCTTGGCCGCCGCGGGACGGCCGCCCGCCAAGGTGTGACCGTTGGAGTAGCCGGGGATTGGCTGCATGGCAGCAATCACATTGTCGGCCACAGCTTTTTCGATGCGCTGGTCGCCCGGGTTGTCCTCGGTGGCCTTGTCGAACAGTACCTCACCCTGGGCATTGACCACCTTCTGAACGAAGTGCGGTCGGTGGTAGACACCGGAGGCGGCCAGGGTGGCGTAGGCCGACGCCATGTCGATGACGCGGGTCTCGTACTTGCCCAGCACCACACCCGGTGCCGGGGGGCCGCCCAGTCCGTCCTCGGAGAGCGTGTGCTCCACGCCGGGGAAGCTGTCCGCGACGCCGGCGCGGTGAGCGGCGTCGGCTACGTCCTCGGGGCCATTGCGCAGCTTCAGCATCAGCCGGTAATAGCTGGTGTTCAGCGAGCGCTTCAGCGCTTCGGCGATGGAACAGGTGCCGCAGCTTTCGCCCTCGGAGTTGTTGATCGTGAGCTTGTCGTCGACCTTCAATGGCGCGCTGTCGATCTGGTAGCCCAGGCCCATGCCCTGCTCCAACGCGGCGACCAACGCGAACACCTTGAACGAGGACCCCGTAGGCAACCCGGCCTGGGCGAAGTCGAAGCCCGCGGCGTCGGTTCCGCCGTAATAGGCCTTCACCCCGCCGGTCCTGGGGTCGATGGACACCACCGCGGACCGCATCTCCGGCATCTGGCCTTGCAGGTAGGTGGCCACCGCGTCCACGGCGGCCTTCTGCGCCAGCGGGTCGATCGTGGTGGTGATCTCAAGTCCCTGGGTATTCAGCGAATCCTGGTCGATGTTGAACAACTCGAGCAGTTCCTTGATCACCTGACGCTCGATCAGCCCGTCCGGGCCTGTGGTCAGGTTCGCCGTCTTGGCCTGATCAGGCGACACCGTCTCCGGGAAGACCTGTTGGGCACGATCCTCTTTCGAGAGCGCACCGATGGTCACCATGCCGTCGAGAACCCAGTTCCAGCGCTTCTCCGCACCCTCACGGTCGACCACAGGGTCCAGCGTCGACGGCCGCTGGATGATCGCCGCCAGCAGCGCACCCTCGGAGACGGTGAGTTGGTCGACCGGCTTGTCGAAGTATGCGTGCGACGCCGCGGAGATCCCATACGCGCTGCGGCCGAAGTAGATGATGTTCAGGTAGGCCTGCATCACTTCGTCTTTGGACCACTCCTGCGACATCTTGGTGGAGATCACCAATTCTTTGGCCTTGCGGATCAGGCCCCCGATGCCGGTTCTCTGGTCACCCACGAGTGCGTTCTTGACGTACTGCTGGGTGATCGTCGACCCACCCTGGATGTCGTTGCCGAAGAGGTTGTTGCGGATCGCGCGGGCGAACCCGGAGATCGAGAAGCCCGGGTTGGTGTAGAAATCGCGGTCCTCCGCGGCCATTACCGCGTTACGCACGTGGACCGGGATCTGATTGATGTCGACGTCCTCCCGGTTACCTTCGGGTGGAACGATTTTCGCCAACTCCGAGCCATCGCTGGCGTAGATGGTGGATACCTGGTTCGTCCGGATGTCGCCGGGTTTGGGAACGGTGACGAGCAGATAGGACAGCCCGAACGTCAGGATCGGCAGAGCGATGAAAAGCACGGCGGCTGCCGCGAGCCACTTGCCGGTTCCCCAGCCGCGGAGCCGTGCCAGGAATCCGCGTCGCGGCTCCGACTCGCCGTCGTCGTCGTCATCCACCGGCTTGGGGGGCTCTACCGGTGGGGGGGTCGAGCCCGCGCCGGGGATGGCGCCAGTCCGTGCGGTGGGCATCGCCCCTGACTTCGAAGCCGACCGCGGCGTCGACCGTGCCTCCATGGCGGCCTTGACCTCCTCGACCGGATCCCGCAACGACGGATCGTCACGCACCGGCGCGATGATGGCCGTCAGCCGGTCGTCGGGGCGGATCGGCCGACGCCCGGTCCCGGCGGAGGCTTTCTCGTCGCCCCCCGCGTTCGGGGCGCGGTGCCGTCCCTGCGTGTCGTCGCCGTTACTCACTGGCGGTCCGAGCGCCTGAACGTGCTGTCCGGGTGCCGCGCTTCGCGGGCTTCACCGGGCGCGGAG
>CAIOYU010000300.1 GCA_903862565.1 uncultured Actinomycetes bacterium
AGGAGGTCGCCCGGCCGTTGGAGATCGCCGCCGAGGATGTGGTGGCGTTCGGTGACATGCCCAACGACGTGCCGATGCTGCTCTGGGCCGGCCACGGCGTGGCGATGGGCAACGGCCATCCGGAGGCCAAGGCTGCGGCCAACGAGGTCACCGCACCCAACGGCGACGACGGCCTGGCGCGTGTGCTCGAACGCTGGTGGCGCTAGAGACCGGTCAGCGCCGGATGCCGCAGAGCTGGTCCAGGCGGTTCAGGGAACTGTCGACCGCCGTTCCGTCGGCGGGCGTGTAGCTGTGATCGGTGAGCGACTGGACCTGCTTGCGCCGGGCCGCGACATAGTCATTGGCCGCCTGCGCCACGTCGGCGGGCTGGGCCGAGATCTTGTCTTCGAAGCTGTCCAACGCCTCGCTCACCGGCGCGTTCTGCGCCTGGATCAGGTTGTCGATGTCCGGGGTCGACCAGGTCCAGTTGGCGGGCAGGGCGGGGATTGCCCGAAGGGTTGACTGTGTCTCCGACCAGGCCTGGCATGTTGAACCGGCCGAACTGCCCTTGAACAGAACGGCCCCGGCGACCAGGCCGCCGGCGATCACGATCGCCGAGGCGATGATCGCAGCGGGCAGCCACGGTTTCCTGGAATTCGCCTCGGGGCGGTCAAACGTCGGGGGGCCCGATGGCGGCCCCGCCGGTGGCTGCCATTGCAGGTTCGAGTTCATGACTAGCGATCGTAGACCGGGGGGCAACGCGGTCAGCGGACCGGAGTGAAGCGCTCCAACTGTATGGGCGGGCCGTCCACCGGCGGTGGCGGCAGCACCAGGGTGATGCCGTCGATCACCCGCAGGACGTTGTGGGTCTGGCGGTCGAAGTTCAGCGTGCCGTGCTGGAAGTTCTGCACGATCCACTCCGGTTCGGCGATCTCACCGCTGGTGGGCAGACCCAGTGCGCCGCGTTCGTAACCCAGCGACGCCCATGCCTGGTAGATGGCACCGGTCAACGGTTGCGCACCGGTCTCCGGTGACCAGTACATCGCACCGTGTTCGAAGGTGGCGTAGCGGGACTCACCGTCGCCGGCTGCTTCCGGCGAGGTCGGCAGGCCCAACGGGCCGGCCTTCCCGCCGTCGGCCTCCCAACGGCCCAGGATGACACCGCCCTGGAGTGCCTCGACCGCGTCGGGCGGAAGGGTGAATCCGGCAGCGATCTTGCGGATTTCATCGAGTGCGGCATATCCGTAGACGCCCGGGCACTCGGTGTTGCCGACGTCGCGGTGGGCGAAGATCTCCGGGAGGGACGGAGTCGCCCCGGCCGGGTAGACGGTGTAGGAGCCACCCGCCGATTTCAGCTTGATCGAACCCAGCGGATTCACCCTGTCCAGGCTCAGGCGCCAGCCGATGAGCTTCCCCATTGCCTTGACCAGCACCCCCGGCGGGGGTTCGTCATCGAAGTTGCCGATCATCGACACTCCCCAGACGTCCCGGTTGAATCCGCCTGTGTGCGAGCCCATCACGTCCTTGGTGATGCCGCCTGCCCGGCCCTCGAACACCTGGCCGTACTTGTCCACCAGTGCGTTGTAGGCGATGTCGCACCACCCCAGCGTCATGGTGTGGTACGCGTAGATCGAGCGGATGATCGCCGCGGAATCCTCAGGGGCGTAATCGTTTCCGGTCGCGGTGTGGTGGACCACCGCCGCGCGGATGCCCTCGCCGTAGGACGGTCCGCCGCAGCGCATGCCGCTTCCTGCACCCCATTGCGTGCGGCTGACGATCGGTGGTGGTTGCCCCGGGCCCTGGGTGGCCGTAGGAGGGTTCCACTGCGTGTCGATCGGTGACTTCGGTGGTGTGATGAGGACCGCCGACATGGTCTGGTTCAGCGGTGCCTGGGCATTGGCGGGGATGTACCCGAGGTCCCCACCGGCATCGAGGCCAGTCTGCGCGGGCTCGGCGGTGACCGGTGCCCCCTTGGGCCGCGTGACGGCGATCTGGACGGCGGTGGTCTGCCCGACGTAAACCGGGTCGGTGCCGTGCGTGCCCTGCCCTTCGGCCGAGTCCTCCCCAAGTTCGAACGCTTCGGCCTCGTACCACTGGCCCCACGACCCGTCGGCGCGTTTGGCGCGGATCCGCGCGGTGGTGCCGGATAGGTCCGTGCCGGTCAGCGCCACCATGGAGAACGGTGTTTCCTGGCTGATTTCGCGGACTGTCTCACCGCCGCCGATCCCCGCGAGCGGCTGCTGGACCAGCACGGTGTCCTCGGCCTTGGGGCTGTGCTGCCGGCTGGAGCCGGGAAATCCGTTGACCGCCCAGGGCACCATGACGACCGTCGCCGCGAGAGCGGTGAACAGGATCGTCGGCACTGGCCGGCGGGCAGGAGCAACGCGACTCGGGGAGAGGGTCCTACGCGCAGGAGCAAGTCGACTCGGGGGGAGAGTCCTGCGGCTCGGCACATCGCGATGGTACGTATGGGATTGGTGATACCAACGGTGCGACACGGACTAATGAGATGTTTGAGAAAATTGAGCCTGGGGTGTCTTAAGCGACTGACGTGACTGAACCCTGGGCGGGGAATTGCCGGAAGGCGTCGCCCAGGGTCCAGTCTGGGCGTGTGAACCCCAGAGCTTCTTTACTGCTAGCCGATTGCGGCTGCTTCGCCCACGGCTTCGGCCACCGGCGCTGCCGCCGCCGCAGGAGCTGCGGCCGCCGCTGAACCTGCGTTCTGCACGGCCTGGGTGATGCCCGGCATGACGACGCCCTTGAGCAGGTCGATGGCCTGGCCCACGCCGAGCTGGTTGGCGGCGCTGCTGATGTCTCCGATGATCCCGGTGGACGCCGGAGCTGCCGGCAGGCCGAGCGACGGGTCGCCGAGGATCGGGTAGGTGCCGGCCGGCGGAGCGAGCGGTGTGCTGATGGGCTGGTCGACAGGCAGTCCGATCCCCGTGCCGACCTGAGGAGTGGTGAGGCCGGGGGCGGTCAGGCCCGGATCGGTCAGGGCCGGATCGGTCAACGACGGGACTGCGGCCGGCGGCACCGAGACGCCCGGTGTGGTGAGGCCCGGCGTGGTGAGACCGGGTGTGGTCAGGCCAGGTGTGGTGAGACCGGGTGTGGTCAGGCCGGGCGTGGTGAGACCGGGCGTGGTGAGGCCCGGGGTGGTGAGGCCCGGGGTGGTCAGGCCCGGCGCGGTGAGGCCCGGGGTGGTCAGGCTGGGCGTCGTCAGGGCCGGACCGGTCTGGACCGGCTGTGCGCCCGACGGGCTCAAGCCCGTCGGCAGTGGCGGCAGGTTGATGCCGAACTGCGACAGTCCGGCCTGCAGCGCAGACATGATCTCGTTGGGCAGGTCGGTGACGACAGCGGCGCGGGTGAACTCCCGCTGCTCGGGGGCCTTGTGGGAGGTCAACTCGATGACACCGAGCGCCGCGAACGGGCTGGCGACAGCGAGGGCAGCGACCGCGCTCATGGTTGTCGAAATCTTGCGACGACGCTGGTTAGGCACCGGAGTCTCCTCAATCTGATTGGGGGCCCAAGGTTTTGAGCCCCGCCAAGCTGATGAATCCGATGGTACGGCTGGGATTAGTGGGATTGGAGTGACGATGCGCAATCGTGAGCCAATCGCGACGTCCGTTATTCCGGGGTTACCTGGGGGGTACCTCCGAGGTATTCGAGGATGTTGCGCGGCTTCGCGCGCGGTTCGGAACACCCGGGTCGGTTAACGTAGGTGCCGATGAATCCACCTGCGAAGAACTTCGATCTACTCGTCGTCGGCTCCGGCTTTTTCGGCCTGACCATCGCCGAGCGGGTGGCCACCCAACTCGGTAAGCGCGTCCTGGTCGTCGAGCGCCGGGGGCACCTCGGCGGCAACGCCTACTCCGAACCCGAACCGGAGACCGGGATCGAAATCCACCGGTACGGGGCGCACCTGTTCCACACCTCCAATACACGGGTCTGGGACTACGTACGCCAGTTCACCGAATTCACCGGCTATCAGCACCGGGTGTTTGCGCTGCACGACGGGCAGGCCTATCAGTTCCCGATGGGCTTGGGCCTGGTGGCCCAGTTCTTCGGCCGTTACTACAGCCCTGACGAGGCCCGGGCACTGATCGCCGAGCAGGCCGCCGAAATCGACACGGCCGATGCCCAGAACCTCGAAGAGAAGGCGATCTCTCTCATCGGCCGCCCGTTGTACGAGGCTTTCGTTCGGGACTACACGGCCAAGCAGTGGCAGACCGACCCGAAGGAACTGCCCGCGTCGACCATCAGCCGGCTGCCGGTGCGCTACACCTTCGACAACCGGTACTTCAACGACACCTACGAGGGTCTGCCCGTTGACGGCTACACCGCGTGGCTGCAGAACATGGCAGCCGATGATCTCATCGAAGTGCGACTGGACACCGACTGGTTCGACGTTCGCGACGAGCTCCGCGCGGCCAACCCAGCCGCGCCGGTGGTCTACACCGGCCCGCTGGACCGCTACTTCGACTATCAGGCTGGTCGATTAGGTTGGCGTACTTTGGATTTCGATGTCGAGGTGCTTCCGATCGGAGACTTCCAGGGCACCCCGGTGATGAACTACAACGACGCCGCCGTGCCCTACACCCGCATCCATGAGTTCCGGCATTTCCACCCGGAGCGGGACTATCCGACCGACAAGACGGTCATCATGCGCGAGTTCTCCCGCTTCGCCGAGGACGACGACGAGCCCTACTATCCGATCAATGCAGACTCCGACCGGGCGGTCCTGGCTGCCTACCGGGCCATGGCCAAGACCGAGACGGCGACGGCGAAGGTCCTCTTCGGCGGGAGGCTGGGGACCTATCAGTATCTGGATATGCACATGGCGATCGCCAGTGCGCTGAACATGTACGACAACATTCTGGTGTCACACCTGCGCGACGGCGCGGCGCTGGCGGTCAGCGGTGCGGACGGCGAAGAAAGCGGTACAGCGTGAGCGAAATACCCTCCGGCCCGATCCCGCCAGGGCAAACGCGGGCGGTCAGCCTCCTCGCGCGGGTGATCCTGCCCCGGCCCGGCGAACCGCTTGACGTGCGCAAGCTCTACATCGAGGAGTCCGACACCAACGCCCGCCGGGCTCATGCCGCCAGTCGCACCACGCTGCAGATCGGCGCGGAGTCCGAAGTGTCCTTCGCCACCTACTTCAACGCCTTCCCGGCCAGTTACTGGCGGCGCTGGTCGACCCTGACATCGGTGGTGCTGCGCGTCGAGTTGACCGGCAGCGCCCGGGTCGACGTCTACCGGTCCAAGGCCACCGGAGCGCGGATCAGCGTGGGGGGCACCGAGATCATCAGCGAAGGTTCGGCCCCGGCCGTCTCGGAGTTCGAAGTCGAGCTGGAACCTTTCGAGGACGGCGGCTGGATCTGGTTCGACATCACCACCGACACCAAGACCACGGTGCACAACGCGGCCTGGTACGCCCCTGTTCCGGCACCCGGACGGGCCAACGTGGCGGTCGGGATCCCGACGTTCAACCGCCCCGCGGACTGTGTGAACGCGCTTCGTGCGCTGACATCGGATCCGTTGGTGGACAACGTAATCGGATCGGTGATCGTCGTCGACCAGGGTGTCGACAAGTCCTTCGATCACCCGGATTTCCCGGCGGCTTCGGCCGCTCTGGGGGGGCGGCTGTCGATCCACAACCAGCCCAACCTCGGCGGTTCGGGGGGCTACAGCCGGGTGATGTACGAGGCGTTGAAGAACACCGACTGCGAACAGATCCTGTTCATGGACGACGACATTCGCATCGAGCCCGACTCGATTCTGCGGGCACTGGCGCTGAGCCGGTTCGCCAAGTCGCCCACCCTGGTCGGCGGCCAGATGCTCAACCTGCAGGAGCCCTCCCACCTGCACGTGATGGGGGAGGTGATCAACCGTGGAAACTTCATGTGGACCAACGCCCCGTTCACCGAGTACGACCACGACTTCGCCAAGTACCCCCTCGACGTCGAAGGTGCCACGGACGACGAGGACGGCTGTAGCAAGCTGCTGCACCGCCGCATCGACGTCGACTACAACGGTTGGTGGATGTGCCTGATTCCGAGGCGGGTCGCCGAGGAACTCGGCCAGCCGCTGCCGCTGTTCATCAAGTGGGACGACGCCGACTACGGGCTACGTGCCGGTGAACACGGCTATCCAACGGTGACGATGCCCGGCACTGCGATCTGGCACATGGCCTGGAGCGACAAGGACGACGCGATCGACTGGCAGGCCTACTTCCACCTGCGTAACCGCCTGGTCGTCTCGGCGCTGCACTGGGACGCACCGGTCCAGGGGCTGCTCAAGAGCTCCATCAAGGCCACACTGAAACACCTTCTGTGCCTGGAGTATTCGACCGTCGCGATCCAGAACAAGGCGATCGAGGACTTCCTGGCCGGCCCGGAGCACATCTTCTCCATCCTGGAGTCGGCGCTGCCCGACGTTCGGGCCATGCGCAAGGAGTTCCCCGACGCCGTTGTGCTGCCTGGTGCCACCGCGCTGCCGCCCCCGAGTGGGCGTACCCGGGTGCACAAGCCGCCGGTGGCGCTTCCCGCCATCGGACTTCGCTTGGCGCGCGGCGTGATTCACCAGCTCCGCAGAGATGACCCGGCCCATCATGAGCGTCCGCAACTCAACGTCGCCACCCAGGACGCCCGCTGGTTCCTGTTGTGCAACGTCGACGGCGTGACGGTGACCACCGCCGACGGGCGCGGGGTCGTCTACCGTCAGCGCGACCGGGCGAAGATGTTCGAACTGCTGAAAGCATCGCTGCGCCAGCATGTCCGGTTGGCCCGCAAGTACAACCGGATGCGTCGGGTGTACCGCGATGCATTGCCGGAACTGTCGAGCACGCGGAAGTGGGAGACGGTGCTGTTAGAGGGGGAGACCACCAGTGCCGTCTGATGCCGAGACGAGCCCGCCCTCCGGTGAGGTCGCCGCACTGGTCGCGGTGCAGTCCAAGCTCGCCACCCCGCCGGTGGTCAGCGCGGCCCGCGGCATGTCGCACTTCGGCGAGCACGCCGCGGGCTGGATGGCGCTCTCCGCCGCGGGCGCCCTTCTGCAGCCCTCGCGTCGGCGGGACTGGGTGCTGGTCGGTGTGGGCGCGTTCAGTGCCCACGCCGCAGCGGTGCTGATCAAAATGGCCGTGCGCCGGGCGAGACCCCACCATCCGGACGTCGCCGTCAATGTGGGGACGCCGAGTTCGCTGAGCTTTCCCTCCGCGCACGCCACCTCGTCCACCGCCGCGGCTATGCTGCTGTGCCGGGCCACCCGATCGCCGCTGCCCCTGGCAGTGGTGCCTTTGATGGCTCTGTCGCGGCTGGTGCTCGGCGTGCACTACCCGACCGATGTACTCGCCGGGATGGCGGTCGGCGCCACCGTCGCGGGGGCCACGTCCCGTCTCGGCGGCCGGAAGGAGCTGAAGCCATGACCGAGGCACCGGTGACCACCGGCCCACCCGGCAATCTGCTGTCCGCCGTGATCAAGGCGATGCGCCCGCGCCAATGGGTGAAGAACCTGCTGGTCTTCGCGGCCCCGCTGGCGGCCCTCGGCGGCGGGGTGACCTTCGACTACCGCGACGTGCTCGCCAGGGTGTCCATAGCTTTCGTGGTCTTCTGCATGGCGTCCTCGTCGATCTACCTGGTCAACGACGCACGCGACGTCGAAGCCGACCGGGAGCATCCCACCAAGCGCTTCCGGCCCATCGCCGCCGGTGTCCTGCCGGTCCCTCTGGCCTACGGGATCGCGGTCGCACTGGGCGTGGCCTGCCTGGCCCTCGCGTGGTGGTTGACCCCCAAGCTGGCCCTTGTCATGGCCATCTACCTGGTAATTCAGCTGGCCTACTGCTTCGGCCTCAAACACCAGGCCGTGCTGGACATCTGCATCGTGTCCTCGGGCTTCCTGATCCGTGCCATCGCCGGCGGCGTCGCGGGCGGCATCCCGCTCTCGCAGTGGTTCCTGCTCGTGATGGCGTTCGGTTCGCTGTTCATGGCGGCCGGCAAGCGGTACGCCGAACTGCAGTTGGCCGAACGCACCGGCGCCAAGATCCGCAGGTCCCTGGAGAACTACACCAGCACCTATTTGACCTTCGTCTGGACGCTGTCGGCAACGGCGGTCGTGCTCTGCTACGGGCTGTGGGCCTTCGAACGCGACCGCACCACCGGCTCCTGGTTCGTCATCTCGATGGTCCCGTTCACCGTCGCGATCCTGCGCTACGCGGTGGACGTCGACGGCGGGCTGGCGGGCGAACCGGAAGACATCGCCCTGCGCGACCGGGTCCTGCAATTGCTGGCCCTGGCCTGGATCGGAACCGTCGTTGCGGCCGTCGTCTTCGCCTAGTCCGATCACGCGCCACCGGATCTCGCTCGGTCGGGTCTTTCCGTACAGCCTGCTCACCCGGCTGAGCCTGTGGGTGACCGTCGCCGTGGTGTCCGCCCTGTGGTTCTGGGGCGCCTGGCAGCGCCGGTGGATCGCCGATGACGGCCTCATCGTCTTACGAACCGTCCGTAACCTGCTGGCCGGAAACGGTCCGGTGTTCAACGCCGGGGAACGGGTGGAATCGAACACCTCGACCGCCTGGACCTACCTGGTCTACCTCGGCAGCATCGTCGGCGGCCCGGTACGTCTGGAGTACGTGGCGTTGGCGCTGTCGCTGGTGCTGAGCGTGGCCGGCGTGGCGATGGTCATGCTGGGCACCGCGCGGCTGTGGGCTCCGAGTCTGGTGGGCCGGAGCGCGTTGATGCTCCCGGCCGGTGCCCTGGTGTACATCGCCATCCCGCCGGCCCGCGACTTCGCCACCTCGGGGCTGGAGAACGGCCTGGTGACGGCCTGGCTGGGCCTGCTCTGGTGGATGATGGTCTGCTGGTCGCAGGCCCGCAAGCCGAATCCCTGGTTCGATGCGGCACTGGCCTTCATCGCAGGGCTGAGCGTGCTGGTCCGGCCGGAGTTGGCGCTGATCGGCGGGCTGGCGCTGCTGATGATGATGATCGCCACGCGGGGGTGGCGCGGGCGTGGGCTGATCGCACTGGCGGGTGGCCTGCTGCCCGTCGGTTACCAGATCTTCCGGATGGGCTACTACGCCCTCGTGGTGCCCCAGACCGCGATCGCCAAGGACGCCACAGGCAGCAAGTGGGGCCAGGGCCTTACGTATCTGGGTAACTTCGCGGGGCCCTATGCCCTGTGGATCCCGGCGGTCCTGCTGACCGCACTCGGTGTGGTTCCGCTGGTCACCCGTGCCCGTCCCCGGGGGGTGGGCCGGCCGTCGGCGGGTGATCCCCGCGTGCTGGCCGGGTGGCTGGCCCACCGCATTCAGACGCCGGCGGCGGTGGTCGCCTTCATGCTCCTCAGCGGCATCGTCCAAGGGCTGTACTGGATCCGCCAGGGCGGTGACTTCATGCATGGCCGGGTTTTGCTGGCCCCCGCGTTCTGCATGCTGGCCCCGATCGCGGTGATCCCGGTTTCCGTCCCGGAGGGCACCTGGTTCCACCGGGAGAAGGGCTACGTCCTCGGCGGTGCGGCAGCGGCGATCTGGCTGGCGCTGGCCGGTTGGGCGTTGTGGGCGTCGACCTCCGACGGCATGGGCCGCGACGCCACCCGCGTCACCTACAGCGGCATCGTCGACGAACGCCGGTTCTACTCCCAGGCCACCGGCCACGCGCACCCACTGACCGCCGCCGACTACCTCGACTATCCCCGGATGCGGGCGGTGCTGGTCGCCATCGAGAACACCCCCGATGGTGCGTTGCTGCTGCCGTCGGGCAACTACGACGTGTGGGACGTGGTGCCCGCCAAGCCGCCGCTGCCGCCCCCTCCCGGGGTGACGATGGACGCCTGGCGCCGCCAAACAGCGCCCCACACGGTCTTTTTCACCAACCTCGGCATGGTCGGGATGAACGTCGGCCTCAACACCAGGGTCATCGACCAGATCGGTCTGGCCAACCCGCTCGCTGCGCACACCGCGCGGCTCGAGGACGGCCGGATCGGCCACGACAAGAACCTCTTCCCGGATTGGGCTGTCGCCGAGGGCCCCTGGCTCAAGGAACGCCCGTGGATTCCGGAGTACCTCGACGAGGGCTGGATCAGAGAGGCGCAGGCCGCACTGACCTGTCCCGAAACCGTGGAGATGCTCAAGTCGATCCGGGATCCGATGACCCGGCCCCGCTTCATCGGCAACCTCAACCGTGCGCTGGAGTTCACCCGTTACCGGATGGATCGGGTGCCCAAATACGATCTCGCGCGCTGCGGTCTGGCCCAGCTCCCGCCCGACCCGACCGATAAGCCGCCCTACACCGGGCTCCCTGCCACGGGGCCGTAACGACCAGCATGTTTGTTAGCCGGAAGCCGCCTGCGAAGTAACGCCGGGGCGGGTTTGGGGCGATAGACGGATTCGTATACAGCACCCGATTTGTGGTCTACTACCCGGGTGCTGCGCCCGTGCACTGCAGCTTGGTGCAGCGTCAATCAAGGATGGGATTGAGGTAGTTCATGAGGTTCGTTGAGAAGTTGCGCAGCGGGTGGCTTCGCCGGACTGCGGCGGTCGCCGGAGTTGCCGCCGTGCTTCCCGGTCTGGCTGTCGTCGGTGGTTCCGCCACTGCGGGAGCGTTCTCCCGTCCGGGTCTTCCGGTCGAGTACCTGGACGTGCCGTCGGCCGGGATGGGCCACGACATCCGGATCCAGTTCCAGAGCGGCGGCCCCAATTCGCCGGCCGTCTACCTGCTCGACGGTCTGCGCGCCCAGGACGACTTCAACGGCTGGGACATCAACACCCCGGCCTTCGAGTGGTACCTCGACTCGGGCCTGTCGGTGATGATGCCGGTCGGCGGCCAGTCCAGCTTCTATACCGACTGGTACAAGCCGGCCTGCGGCAAGAACGGCTGCCAGACATATAAGTGGGAGACCTTCCTGACCAGCGAGCTGCCCGCATGGCTGGCCGCCAACCGGCAGGTCAAGCCCACCGGCAGCGCCGCCGTCGGTCTGTCCATGGCCGGTTCTGCCGCGCTCACGATGGCCGTCTGGCATCCGCAGCAGTTCATCTACGCCGCGTCGCTGTCGGGCTTCCTGAACCTCTCCGAGGGCTGGTGGCCGGGCCTGATGGGGATGGCGATGGGTGACGCCGGCGGCTTCAAGCCCGACGACATGTGGGGCCCGGGTGGCAACGACACCTGGAAGCGCAACGACCCGATGGTCCAGATCCCGAAGCTGGTGGCCAACAACACCCGCATCTGGATCTACTGCGGCGAAGGCAAGCCGTCCGACCTCGACGCCGGAACCAGCGCGGGCAACCTGTTCAACGCGAAGTTCCTGGAAGGGTTCACGATGCGAACCAACCGGACCTTCAAGGACAACTACCTGGCCGCCGGTGGCACCAACGGCGTGTTCAACTTCCCGGCCAACGGCACCCACAGCTGGGGTTACTGGGGCCAGCAGTTGCAGCAGATGAAGCCCGACATCCAGCGGGTGCTGGGGGCGACCCCGCAGCCGTCGCCGCAGCCCCCGGGCGCGGCTCCGGGTAACTGACGACCGCACCACGCCCGACGGCGGTGGCCCCTCGGGGGGTCGCCGCCGTCGGCGTATCGGGACCATTACCGAAACCCCCGGATGGTCGGTGTGATTCACTACGAGGCGGCAAGTCTGTGTGGCATGGCCAACAGCCCGCGGCCTCCGAGGGCCGGAGAGCGGGACGAGTCGACGTGAGGTGGGTATGAGCAGTCTGGGGAAACTGGGCCGGATTCTGGGTTCCGCCGCACTTGCGCTGGGCGTGTGGGGAGCGGTCGGGGTGGAGAAAGCTCCCGCCGCCCACGCCGCCGGTGTCGAGTACCTGATGGTCCCGTCCGCGGCAATGGGCCGCGACATCCCGGTGGCGTTCCAGGGTGGCGGCCCGCACGCCGTCGTCCTGCTGGATGCCTTCAACGCCGCCCCGGACGTCTCCAACTGGGTGACCGCGGGTAACGCGATGAGCACCCTGGCCGGAACCGGCATGTCGGTGGCTGCGCCGGCCGGCGGCGCGTTCAGCATGTACACCAACTGGGAGGCCGACGGCAGCAAGCAGTGGGAGACCTTCCTGGCTGACGAGCTGCCGAACTGGCTGGCAGCCAACCGCGGGCTCGCCCCCGGCGGGCATGCGATCGTGGGCGCCTCCCAGGGCGGCACCGCCGCGATGACAATGGCGACCTTCCACCCGGACCGCTACCGCTACGCGGGCTCGCTGTCTGGCTTCCTGACCCCGTCGAACACCCAGTTGAACGGCATTATCTCCAACGCCATCAACAGTTCCGGGGCCAACATCGACGCCATGTGGGGCGCTCCCCAGCTCGGCCGGTGGAAGTGGCACGACCCCAACGTTCACATCAGCCTGCTGGTCCAGAACAACACCCGGTTGTGGGTGTATGCCCCGCTGCAGATGGCGTGCAGCGATCCGGCGGCGATGGGCGGCAATGCGTGCGATCAGGCCCAGGGCAGCAGCCGGACGTTCTACGCCCACTACAGATCGCTCAAGGGCCACAACGGGAACTTCGACTTCCCGCAGGGTGGCGGCAACGACTGGGGCGCCTGGGCGGCCCAGTTGGGGGCGATGGCCGGCGACATCGCTGCGGTCGCCCGCTAACCTGAATTGCTCGCTGCGCCGGTGACCGTGAGGCTGCTGGCAAATTCCTCGACTAGTGGAGATATGCGCGAGAAGCGGTACTGTAGAGGCGTGCAACGCTCCGACAGCGGCCCGCTCAGCAAACTCACAGGTGCTGCGCGGCGGCCTTCCGGCAGCCCCTCTCCGGGGTGGCTCCTGGCGGGGGTCATGGCGCCAACGGCGTGGCTGTTGGCCGCGTGTGGCTCCGGTGCGGATCTGATGAGCAGCGTCGCGTTGCCCTCCCAGCAGACCGCCAGCATCATCGGTGGCGTCGGTGGAGATGGAGCGGTCGATCTCGCGACGTCACCCGAGGCGGCTGCGCAGTCCGGACTGCTCGACGTCACCCCGGGGCAGCGCGGGTACCTCGATGACTTGACCGCCGCGGGCATCCGGCCCTCCAGCGAGCTGCGGGCGCTGAGCATCGGTTCCTACGTGTGCCAGGCGCGCGCTTCCGGCCGGAATGACCGCGGGGTCTGGGACTACGTCGCCCCGATGGTGCGCAGCGATGTGTCCGATGCTCGGGCGGCCTCCCCGCAGTCGGTCGTCGCTCCTCGATCGGCGGCCAATATGACGGCGGACACCGCCATCGCCGCATACATCCGAATCGCGACAGAGCGGCTCTGCTGACCGATGGCTCGCAACGCCAACGGCCGGTCCACCAACCGGTCTACTGGTCGGCCCCGGAACACCGCGGCCAGTAAGCGGCGTCGGCGCCACCGCATCCTGGCGCTCGCCGCGGCCGCGACGGTGGCGGTCGTGGTCGGTCTGGTCGTTGCGATCATCGTCATCGTCGTCCGGCGTCCGGAGCCCTCCACCACCGCGATCCCGCCGAGCGCCCTGCCCACGACAGAGCCGACGCAGCCCGGCACCGAGCCGGGGCGCAAGCCGCGGCCGGCATCCCAGGACGCCAGCTGTCCCGACGTCGACGTGGTCGCGATTCCCGGGACCTGGGAGTCCTCGCCCAGCGACGACCCGCTCAACCCGACGCAGTTCCCCATCGCGCTGCTGCTCAACGTCACCCGCCCGCTGATGGACCAGTTCGGCCGGGACCGGGTAGAGACGTACACCGTTCCCTACACCGCGCAGTTCCACAATCCGCTGACGGCCGACAAGCAGATGTCCTACAACGACAGCCGTATGGAGGGCAGCGCCGCGGTGGTGCGTGCTCTGACTGCCATGAACGAACGCTGCCCGCTGACCAGCTATGTCATCGTCGGTTTCTCCCAGGGCGCGGTGATCGCCGGCGATCTGGCCAGCGACATCGGCAACGGGCGCGGCCCGGTCGACGAGGACCTGGTCCTGGGCGTCACCCTCATCGCGGACGGCCGTCGTCAACCGGGGGTGGGCCAGGAGGTCGGCCCCAATCCGCCGGGACAGGGCGCCGAGATCACCCTCAAAGAGGTGCCGACGCTGTCGACCCTGGGATTGACCATGAGTGGCGAACGTCCGGGCGGCTTCGGTGCGCTCAACAACCGCACCAATCAGATCTGCGCGCCCGGTGACCTGATCTGCTCGGCACCGCAGTCGGCGTTCAACATCGTCAATCTGCCCCGAACGCTGGAGGTCCTGGCCAGCGGGGCGGGCCAGCCGGTGCATGCGATGTACAACACGCCCCAGTTCTGGAACGTGGATGGGCAGACGGCGACGGACTGGACCCTGAATTGGGCTCGCGGCCTCATCGACGGCGCGCCGCGTCCGGCGCACAACTGATTTGGCCGCACCGCGGCCCAGGCCGTAAGGTTAAGAACAAATTAAGACCGTGTTGTCGTCGGCTGGCGATCCAACGGCGTCCCGGCGGGCACCGCGGGTGGCCAGACGAAACCTCGGTACCATCTGTGGGGTTTGGTGCCACAACGCGGGGGGCCGCGTGGTGCGCCGCGAATCCGCCCGTACCGCGGGCCCGCGACAGACCCGCCAGAGACCGTAGGTCTGACAGGAGAGTGGTATGCCGTTCCATAACCCGTTCATCAAGGACGGACGCATCACCTTCCCTGAGGGCGCCAGCCTGGTCAAACATGTCGAGCGGTGGGCCAAGGTCCGCGGCGACAAACCGGCCTACCGGTTCCTGGACTTCTCCACCGAACGCGACGGCGTTGCCCGCGTCCTGACGTGGGCCGACTTCGGCACCCGCAACCGCGCCCTCGGCGCACGCCTGCAGCAGGTCACCCAACCCGGCGACCGCGTCGCCATCCTCTGCCCGCAGAACCTCGACTATCTGGTCGCCTTCTTCGGCACCCTCTACTCCGGGCGCATCGCAGTCCCCTTGTTCGACCCGTCCGAACCCGGTCACGTCGGCCGGTTGCACGCCGTGCTCGACGACTGCCAGCCGTCGGCGATCCTGACCACCACCGACGCAGCCGAGGGTGTGCGCAAGTTCTTCCGGACCCGGCCCGCCAAGGAGCGCCCCCGCGTCATCGCCGTGGACGCTATTCCCAATGAGGTCGGCGCCACCTGGGAGCACGTCGAGGCCGTCAACGAGGACACCATCGCCTACCTGCAGTACACCTCCGGGTCCACACGGATTCCCACCGGTGTGCAGATCACCCACCTGAACCTGGCCACCAACGTGGTGCAGGTGATCGAGGCCCTCGAAGGTGAGGAAGCCGACCGGGGTGTGTCCTGGTTGCCGTTCTTCCACGACATGGGCCTGGTCACGGCGCTCCTGCCGTCGCTGATCGGCCATTACTTCACCTTCATGACGCCGGCGGCATTCGTCCGCCGCCCGATCCGCTGGATGCGTGAGATCGCCCGCCAGCCCGGTGACACCGGCGGCACCATCTCGGTGGCCCCGAACTTCGCCTTCGATCACGCGGCGGCCCGTGGCCTGCCCAAGGACGGCGAGGAGCCGCTGGACCTGTCCAACGTCAAGGCGATCCTCAACGGCAGCGAGCCGATCTCGGCGGCCACCGTCCAGCGGTTCAACGACGCGTTCGGCCCGTTCGGGTTCCCGCGCAAGGCGATCAAGCCGTCCTACGGCCTGGCCGAGGCCACACTGTTCGTGTCGACGACGCCGTCGTCGGAGGAGCCGACGATCATCTCCGTCGACCGCGACGAACTCAACGCCGGCCGCTTCGTGCCGGTGCCCGACGATTCGCCCAAGGCCGTCGCTCAGGCCGGGGCGGGCAAGGTCGGCGTGGGTGAGTGGGCGGCGATCGTCGACCCCGAGACCGCGAGCGAGGTGCCCGACGGCCAGATCGGTGAGATCTGGATCAGCGGCAGCAACATGGGCACCGGCTACTGGAACAAGCCGGAGAAGACCGTCGAGACCTTCCAGAACACCCTGAAGTCGAGGATCAGCCAGTCGCACGCCGATGGCGCCGCCGACGACGCCACCTGGGTCAACACCGGCGATCTCGGCGCCTACCACGACGGCGAGTTGTACATCACCGGCCGCACCAAGGACCTGGTGATCATCGACGGCCGCAACCACTACCCGCAGGACCTGGAGTACTCCGCGCAGGAGGCCAGCAAGGCGGTGCGCACCGGCTTCGCCGCGGCCTTCTCGGTCCCGGCCAACCAGCTTCCCGACGACGTGTTCGCCGACGCTCACGCCGGCATCAAGCGCGACCCGACCGACACCTCCGAGCAGCTGGTGATCGTGGCCGAGCGGGCCGCGGGCTCACACAAGATCGAATTGTCCGCGGTGGCCGACGATATTCGCGCGGCCATCGCAGTCCGGCACGGCGTCACGGTGCGTGACGTGCTTCTCACCCCGGCGGGCGCGATCCCGCGTACCTCCAGCGGCAAGATCGGCCGGCGCGCCTGCCGGTCGGCATACCTCGACGGCAGTCTGCGGTCCGGAAAAGTGGCCAACGCTTTCCCGGATGCAGCCGACTGACGCACGAAAGGCCCCATGTCTGACCCCATGTCTGCCCCAGAGACCCCCGACGAGATCACCTTGGCTCCGGAGGGTGGGAGCGAAGCGACCCGGGATGGCGTCCCCGAGGGGGAGTTGACCGCACCGCGCGTCGACATGACGGTTGCCGAGATGCGGGAGTGGCTCCGCAACTGGGTGGCCACCTCGACCGGGCAGCCGGCGGGTTCGATCAACGAATCCGTCCCGATGGTGGAGTTGGGTCTGTCCTCGCGCGACGCGGTGGCGATGGCCACCGACATCGAGGACCTCACCGGCGTCACCCTGACCGCCACCGTCGCCTTCCGCCACCCCACCATCGAGGCGCTGGCGACGGTGATCGTCGAGGGCGAGCCCGAACTCGAGGCCATCGACGAGGGCGACGACTGGAGTCGTACCCGCGAGGTCGACGACATCGCCATCGTGGGCCTGGCCACGCGCTTCCCCGGTGACATGAACACCCCCGACGAGATGTGGGCCGCCCTGCTCGAGGGCCGCGACGCCATCACCGACCTGCCGGAGGGCCGCTGGTCGGAGTTCATGGAGGAGCCCCGCCTGGCCGAGCGGATTCGCAAGGCCCGCACCCGCGGCGGATACCTGAAGGACCTCAAGGGTTTTGACGCCGAATTCTTCGCGCTGTCGAAGATGGAAGCCGACAACATGGATCCGCAACAGCGGATGGCACTCGAGTTGACCTGGGAGGCGCTGGAGAACGCCCGGATTCCGGCGTCGGCCCTGCGCGGTCAGAGCGTCGGCGTCTTCGTCGGCAGTTCGACCAACGACTACAGCTACCTGGCGATGATGGACCCGCGCACCGCGCACCCGTACGCCATCACCGGCACGGCGAGTTCGATCATCGCCAACCGGGTGTCCTACTTCTACGACTTCCGTGGCCCGTCGGTGGCCGTCGACACCGCGTGCTCGTCGTCCCTGGTCGCGGTGCACTCCGGTGTGCAGGCCCTGCGCGCCGGCGAGGCCGACGTGGTGGTCGCCGGCGGGGTCAACGCACTGGTCACTCCCGCTGTCACGCTGGGATTCGACGAGGTCGGTGGCGTTCTGGCACCCGACGGCCGGATCAAGTCGTTCTCGTCCGACGCCGACGGCTACGCCCGGTCGGAGGGCGGCGGCATGATCGTGCTCAAGCGTCTTGCCGACGCCCGCCGCGACGGCGACGACATCCTCGCCATCATCGCCGGCAGCGCGATCAACCACGACGGCCGCTCCAACGGCATGCTGGCCCCCAACCCCGATGCGCAGGCCGACGTGCTGCGACGGGCCTACCGCGACGCCGGCATCAACCCCCGGACCGTCGACTACATCGAGGCGCACGGGACCGGCACCATCCTGGGCGACCCGATCGAAGCCGACGCCCTCGGCCGCGTGGTGGGCCGTGGCCGCGCCGCCGACGAACCCGTCTTCCTGGGCGCGGTCAAGTCCAACGTCGGCCACCTGGAGTCCGCCGCCGGTGCGGCGAGCCTGGCCAAGGTGGCCTTGTCGTTGCAGCACAACAAGATCCCGCCGTCGATCAACTACGCCGGGCCCAACCCCTACATCGACTTCGACGGCATCCACCTGAAGGTGGCCGACACCCTCACCGACTGGCCCCGCTACAGCGGGCACGCCATCGCCGGGGTGTCCGGTTTCGGGTTCGGCGGCGCCAACGCGCATATCGTGCTGCGCGAGGTGCTGCCCGAGGACCTCGTCGAGCCCGAACCTGCGCCCGAACCCGAGGCCGCCACGGCCACGTCCGATGCCAACGCCGTCTATGTCGGTGGTGTCCGGATGGACGAGTACGGCGAGTTCATCAGCGGCGACCGCGACGCTGCCGACGATGATGACGATGACGTCGATTACTACGGGACGGAGTCCCAGTACGACGAGTCCGAGCCCGAGCTCCCCGGCCTGACCGACGAGGCCCTGCGCCTCCTTGAGGTGGCCCGCGAGGAGTGGGAGGCTCTGGAGAAGGGCGGGGAGAAGCCGGTACCCGTTGTGCCGCTGGCTGTTTCGGGATTCCTGACCTCCCGTAAGCGCGCCGCGGCGGCCGAGTTGGCCGACTGGATCGACAGCCCGGAGGGTCGCGCGTCGTCGCTGGAGTCGATTGGCCGGGCGCTGTCCCGCCGCAACCACGGCCGCTCCCGTGCAGTGGTCATGGCCCACGACCACGACGAGGCCGTCAAGGGTCTGCGTGCGCTCGCCGAGGGCAAGGGCAGCCCACTGGTCTACGCCGCCGACGGTCCGGTGGCCAACGGGCCGGTGTGGGTCCTGGCCGGATTCGGTGCGCAGCATCGCAAGATGGGCAAGAGCCTGTACCTGCGTGACGAGGTCTTCGCCGAGTGGATCAACAAGGTCGACGCCCTGGTGCAGGACGAGCGCGGCTACTCGATCCTCGAACTGATCCTTGATGACTCGGTCGACTACACCGACGAGACCTGCGAGTACCCGATCGAAGTGGTGCAGCTGGTCATCTTCGCCATCCAGATCGCACTCGGCGAGTTGCTCAAGCACCACGGCGCCAAACCCGCTGCAGTGGTAGGGCAGTCGCTGGGCGAGGCCGCCGCTGCCTACTTCGCCGGAGGTCTGTCGCTGGCCGATGCCACCCGAGCCATCTGCGCTCGTTCCCATCTGATGGGCGAGGGTGAGGCGATGCTGTTCGGCGAGTACATCCGCCTGATGGCACTGGTGGAGTACTCGGCCGAGGAGATCAAGACCGTCTTCACCGACTTCCCGGACCTGGAGGTGTGCGTCTACGCCGCCCCCACCCAGACCGTCATCGGCGGACCGCCCGCTCAGGTCGACGCGATCATCGAACGCTGCGAGCAAGAGGGCAAGTTCGCCCGCAAGTTCGCGACCAAGGGCGCCAGCCACACCACCCAGATGGACCCGTTGCTGGGCGAACTGGCCGCGGAATTGCAGGGCATCGCCCCGCAGCCGTTGAAGATCGGCTACTTCTCCACCGTGCACGAGGGCGGCTACGTGCGCCCCGGCGAGACGATTCACGACGTCGACTACTGGAAGAAGGGCCTGCGGCACAGCGTCCACTTCACCCAGGGCATCCGCAACGCGGTCGACAACGGACACACCACCTTCCTGGAGCTGGCCCCGAACCCGGTGGCGCTCATGCAAGTTGGGCTCACGACCGCCTCGGCCGGGCTCCATGACGGGCAGCTCATCGCGACCCTGGCCCGCAAGCAGGACGAAGTCGACTCGATGGTCGCGGCCATGGCCCAGCTCTACGTCTACGGCCACGATCTGGACTTCCGGACGCTGTTCACCGGCGGCTCCGAACCGGACGACTTCGCCCACATCCCGCCGACGCGGTTCCGGCGCAAGGAACATTGGCTCAACGCGCGCTTCTCGGCCGACGGATCCTCGATGATCCCCGGCACGCACGTCGCCACCCCGGACGGCCGGCACGTGTGGGAGTACGCCGCCCAAGGTGCCACCGATCTAGCGGCACTGGTGAAAGCCGCTGCGGTGCAGGTACTCCCGGACGCAACATTGACGGCTTCCGAGCAGCGGGCGGTACCCGGCGACGACGCGCGCCTGGTGACCACGTTGACCCGCCATCCCGGCGGGGCTTCGGTGCAGGTCCACGCCCGTATCGGCGAATCGTTCACCCTGGTGTACGACGCCATCGTCACCCGATCGGGCGCTGTCTCGGCTCTGCCGGCCGCCGTGGCCACCGGAATCGCCGTCGCCGCGGAAGCCGTTGCAGTGCAAGCGAACGAAGACGACGCTGGATCTGATGTCGCCGCCGGGGCGGCTCCTGCCATCCTCCACGACAACCTCGCGGCCGGCGCCGGCGTCGCCGCGCAGTTGGGCAAGTGGTCCCCTGACGGCCCGGAGACCGTGCACGATCGCCTGGCGGTCATCGTGGGCAGCGCCATGGGCTACGAGCCCGAGGACCTGCCCTGGGAGGTGCCGCTGATCGAACTCGGGCTGGACTCGCTGATGGCCGTGCGGATCAAGAACCGCGTGGAATACGACTTCGACCTGCCGCCCATTCAGTTGACCGCAGTGCGCGATGCCAGCCTGAACAACGTCGAGCAACTGATCGTCTACGCCGTCGAAAACCGTGATCAGGTGGTCGAATTCGCTGAGCACCAGAAGGGCATGACCCCCGAGGAGATCGCCGCCGAGCAGGCGAAGATCGCCGCGGGCGAGATCCCCGAGGCGCTGGCCGAGAAGTTGGCCGCCAAGCACCCCGAGGCGCACGTGCCGCCCCCACCCGCCAACCCGGCGGGCCCGAACATCCCGCCCCCACCTACCGACCCGTCAGGTCCGGCCGCGAACCCGTCGGCCGCCGGCGCAGCTGCGAAAGTTCTTACGCAGCAGGCCGTGATTGACGCCCTGGGCACCGACGTCCCGCCCCGTGAGGCTGCCGAGCGCGTCACCTTCGCCACCTGGGCGATCGTCACCGGGAAATCACCCGGCGGCATCTTCAACGAACTGCCGAAGGTCGACGACGACACCGCCGCCAAGATCGCCGCGCGGCTCACCGAGCGGTGCGAGGGGACGATCAGGGTCGAGGATGTGCGCGCCGCGACCACCATCGAGGAACTCGCCACGACCGTGCGCGAGCACCTCGAGTCCGGCGAACTCGAAGGATTCGTCCGCACCATACGGCCCAGGAAGGAAGGCTCCGATCGGATCCCGGTCTTCGTCTTCCACCCGGCCGGCGGATCCACCGTCGTCTACGAGCCGTTGCTCAAGCGACTGCCGGCGGACACCCCGATGTACGGATTGGAACGCGTCGAGGGCTCCATCGAGGAGCGTGCCGCCGAGTACGTGCCCAAGCTGATGGAGATTCAGGGCAAGGGCCCGTACATCCTGGTCGGCTGGTCGCTCGGCGGAGTGCTGGCCTACGCCTGCGCCATCGGGCTGCGGGATGCCGGCTGCGACGTCCGCTTCGTCGGCCTGATCGACACCGTCCGTGCCGGTGAGGAGATCCCGCAGACCAAGGAGGAGATCCGGGCCCGCTGGGATCGCTACGCGTTGTTCGCGCAGCGCACCTTCAACGTCGAGATTCCGGCCATCCCCTACGAGGAACTCGAGGTCCTCGACGACGACGGCCAAGTGCGATTCGTCCTCGACGCGGTCAAGGCGGGCGGGGTCAACA
The DNA here is from genome assembly GCA_903862565.1 of uncultured Actinomycetes bacterium. Classification (GTDB taxonomy): domain Bacteria; phylum Actinomycetota; class Actinomycetes; order Mycobacteriales; family Mycobacteriaceae; genus Mycobacterium. The sequence continues at coordinate 21,562 of CAIOYU010000300.1, forward strand.
TCCCCGGTGGTGTCATCGAGCATCAGCGCACGTCCTACCTGGACAACAGGGCGATCGACACCGCCAAGATCGAGCCCTATGACGGCCACGTCACCCTCTACATGGCCGATCGCTACCACGACGACGCCATCATGTTCGAGCCCCGTTACGGCACCCGCAAGCCC
>CAIOYU010000301.1 GCA_903862565.1 uncultured Actinomycetes bacterium
GACGAACTCGCCGGTCACCCGGCCGCGAATCGTGCACGGCGCCAGCCGCACCCGCGGGTTGCGCTCGATGCGCTTGAGTTTCCAGGCATCGAAGTCCGACGTGGTCAGGATCCGGTTCCCGTCGACGGCCACCCACATCGGAGTGGTCACAGGGGTGCCGTCCTTCTTGTAGGTAGTCAGTGCGACACAACGAGCCCGGCGAACCGGCTCCCACGACGACGGCATGTTCACACCGTGAACTTTACTCATCGTGTTCACACTGTCAACATCGAGTTTCCCGGTACGCTCCCATTCAGGAGCGTCGCCGCGACAATGCTTCGCCGGCAGTAAGGCCCTCCACGAAGCCGGCGAGCACGGCCCGGCAGGCTCGCAGCTGGGCGGGGGGAAACCGCTGCTCGATCGCAGTGTGCAGATCGTTCTCGACCCGCCGGATGGTCGGCAGGAGCTTTCGGGCAGCCGGAGTGAGCCGCAGGCAGCGCGCCCGGACATCGTCGGGCGAAGGCTGAGCCGTCAGCAGGCCGGCGGCGACCATCCGGCTCACCAGGCGGCTGGGGTGATCTCCCTCGCACACCAGCAAGTGCCCGAGTTCGCGGATCGTCAGCGGTTCCCGATCGGCGAGCACGGTGATCGCTTCGGCCCACGCCGGTGTCAGCCCCAGGGGTTTGAGTCGGGCGGCAAGTATCCGGTTTCCCTCGCGCTGAGCGGCCAGCACCAAGTAGCGGAGCTCTTCACCGGGTCTCATCGGCCACCCGCGTCGACCGAGCTGCCGCCCACGACGTCGTCGACGAAGTCGGTGACCGTCCTCCCGTACAGATCGGGATGGGTGAAGCGAAACATGTGCCCGGTTTTCGGCAGCCGCACCTCGCGGGCGTTGCGGATCCCGGCGAGCATGTCCGCGGCGGCCTGCTCCCCGACGAGTTTGTCGTCGTCCGGGGTGATGAGCAGCGTGGGTACATCGACTTGGTTCAACCGGTCGCGGATGTCGAAGTTGATCACCGAGGTGACCCGAGCGGTGTAGCTGCGCCGCGGGGTGTTCTTGGCGAAGAGACGGCGGTAGTCGCCCTGGGTGTGGGGAATCTCGGCCGTCGCGTCGAACCGCGATGCCAGTTGCCAGGCGTGGAAGGCCAACGTGCCCCGGAGGTACAGCGGGCCGTTGGCGAATCGCGACGCGCGCGCGGCGATGCCCTTCCAGCGTGGCAGGGGATTGGCGGCGAAACCGCCGGACAACACCAGCCCGGCGAGTCCCGTCGGGCGCCGCGCTGCCAGGGTCAGGGCGATGACGGCGCCGAATGAGTCACCGACTAGGACGTAGCGCTCGACGCCGGCCACCTGCGCGGCGACGTAGTCGGCGTAGTCCTCGACGCGGTCGAGATCTTCGGGAAGCCGCAGCCGCACCACGGGACGACCGCGGAACGGCTGGAGTTGGCGCTCATCCCACGCCGCGCCGGAGAAGCAGGGGATGGTGACGATGGTGGGTGATGCGGGCACGTCGGCTCCCTACTCGAATCGTTGCCCAACCCACGATATATGTTGTGTCATGTATCTGCAATCGGCGGTGTATTGGGGATCCCCCGGTTTTACTCTGGGTGTTCACACCGTCAACATGGAGGCCATGGCGGCGTCCAAGAACACCTACCACCACGGGGATCTGCGCAACGCCCTGGTGCTCACCGCCGTGCGCCTCATCGAGACCGACGGACTCGATGAGTTCAGCCTGCGGGCCACCGCCCGCGAAGTCGGAGTCTCGGCCAACGCCGCCTACCGGCACTTCGCCGACAAGTCGGACCTGCTGACCGCCGTCGCGCAGCATGGATTCGAACAACTGGGCCGGCGGATGCGCCGTGCGATGAGCGCCACCCGAACTGGAAAGAATCCGGCGCAGTTGGCGGTCAACCGATTCAAGGCCACCGGCCGGGCCTACGTCGACTTCGCGCTGGCCCACCCCGAGTTGTTCGAGGTGATGTTCGGCAGCGGCGGGGTTCATCCACCGGCGCCCAGGGAACCGGCCGATGACGAGGCCGGTACCTATGCGCTGCTCGGCAGTGCACTTGACGAACTGGTCACCCATGGCGTGCTCGACCCGGCCCGCCGGCCCGGTGCCGAGTTCAAGGCGTGGGTCACCGTGCACGGCTTCGCCCGGCTGTGTCTGGACGGGGCCGTGCAGCTCCAATCCACCGCTATGCGGGCCGAAGAGCTGGAGTCCCTGCTCGACTTCGCGGTTGCCGGGATCTGCTACTGAACCAGGGTCATTCCGGGGACAGGAATGCCCGAAGAGCGGCGGCGTAGGCCGGCACGTCCGCGGAGCCCATCAGCTC
>CAIOYU010000302.1 GCA_903862565.1 uncultured Actinomycetes bacterium
CCGGCGTCGACGGCGTCGGCGGCAATGGCGGCCGCGGTGGCGACACCGGACTGCTGTCCGCGGTCAACAACGGCGGTACAGGTGGCAACGGCGGCAACGCCACCAACACCGGCGGCGTGGGTGGCAATGGCGGGGACGGCGGCACCACAGGCCTGTTGTCCCCGGCCGGTGACGGCGGTGACGGCGGCACCGGCGGTGCCGGCGTGGCCGGCCGTGCCGGCGTGACTCAACCCGGCGGTGGAAATGACGGTGGCCTCGGTGGCCCCGGTGGCCCCGGTGGTCCCGGTGGTGCCGGCGGCAAGGGCGGTACCACCGCGGGCACCGGCGGGGACGGCGGTGCCGGCGGTGCCGGTGGGGCCGGTGGTAGCGGGTCAAACGGCAACGGCGGCGACCCCGCCACGGTGGCCGGTGATAGCGGCAATGACGGCGGTGACGGCGGTGACGGCGGCAACGGTGGCCCCGGCAGTATCGGTGGGGCCGGCGGTGCGGCGCAGGCCGTCGGCTACAGCGCCGGGGCCAACGGTTCCGGCGGTAACGGCGGTGCCGGTGGCAACGCAGGGGTCCCCGGTGACGGCAGTAACGGCGCCAACGGCGACGTCGGCTCTCCCGACGGCGGTGACGGTGGTTACGGTGGTTACCCCGGCACGCCAGGGACCGGCGGTGACCCCGGCACGCCAGGGACCGGCGGCGCGGCAGGTACCGGCACTGCCGGCACGGTCGGCGATCCCGGCACCGAGGTCACCGGTCCGGCCGGCAACGGCGGCAACGGCGGCAACGGCTACGACGCCGCCAACGACCCGTCGGTCGCCGATGGTGGTGCCGGCGGTTATGGCGGCGATGGCGGCGACGTCGGTAATGGCGGTAATGGCGGTAACGGCGGCAACGGCTCAAATCTCGTTGCCGGGACCGGCGCGCTCGGCACTGGCGGTTCCCCCGGGACCGGCGACACCGGCGACAACGGCACCCAGGGCACCGACGGGACCGCCGGCAACGGCGGCGGGGCTGGCGGTAGCGGCGGCGGCGGCGGTTACGCTTACGGCGGCGCTAAGGGCGGTAACGGCGGTAACGGCGGTAACGGCGGCACGTTCAAGCCCTGAGCCGCCTGTGCCCTCTACCTTCCGGGTTGGACCAGGGCGGTCACGCCCTGAGGTCTTGAGGGACCGGCCCTCTTTTCTGCGGGAGCGCGGGGAAGGGGGCCGGTCTCTTCTCGGGAGCCAACTCCGCACGGCAGCGCGGTTATTTCAGGCTCGGGAATTCCCGGTTCCGGTACGCGTCGGCGAAAAGCTGATGATCGGTTCGGGTCTTCTCGGCGTACGCCTTCGACCAGTCGGCGATCGCTGCAGTGAATTGCGCCTCCTTGCCGTCGAAGGCGGTGAGGATCGCCTTGGCGGGGGACCCGGTGACCAGGGTCTGGCCGCTGCCCTCCCCGGATATGCAATGGATCTTGGCGACCAACCCGCTCGAGGTCGTCGACCAGCCCGCCGACATCGTCGAAACTCTTGAGGTTCTTCCATTCCGGTGAGCGGTGCGGTGGCTTCGGGGTCAGCGGTCTTGGGCGGCGTAACTCACATCGGGCACGGTGGTTCCCTTCGTCTGAACAGGACCATTCTCGCCGCACATGCCAGGGCGGGTTGAGGTTTGGATATTTCTTGGCGCCGAGCTCGCGGCGCGCCACTCGGCATGGCCGGTCGGCTGACGGTGGCACGGTCGCCGGGGGGGCGAGCGCTACCGGTTCGTCTGGTGCAGCCCGCCGGCGACGGCCTGCCACACACCGCCACCACGGTCAGCGTTGCCGACAGTAACAACCATGTCACTCGCAGCGGGTCGGACACCAGCCTGACCGTGGCGGGAGCGGGTAACACCGTCGCTGTCAGCGGACCCGGATCGACCTACACGATCAGCGGCAACGGCAACATCATCGGCCCCGCCCCCGCGACGCCGCTGGCCTCCCTGGCCTCACCATCACAACCCAGAGCCGCAGCCATTGTCGACGATAACTGCGACCTTTGCCGCATCGCTCCCATCGACCTGGAACCGGGTCGACCGCGGCTACGTTCGGACACCCGGCGATCCCCGCCGGGTCCACCTGGCCGCCAAGGGCTGCTCGATGTCGGAACCTCCGCACTGGGCGGAGCCCACCCGAAGGTCTCGGTGCGCGGCGACGACGGCACCCTCTACATCGCCGAGCTGGCTCGGAGCCCGCCGACTCCCAGCACCTGCGCGACGAGCATGCGACCCTGCAGGTGATGCGTGATGTGGGGCTACGCACTGCCGAAACACGGTCCTGCTCGGTGACGACGACGCCCACAGCGCTTTACTGATTCCCCGCTTCGACCGCACGCCGGCCGGCCGGATCGCCTACGCCTACGCCTACGCCTACGCCAGCGCCAAGACTCTGCTGGGCACTGTCGACGGTGCGACCGCCGGCGGCTCTGCTCGACGCGCCTGGGGAGTGGTTATCCCCAGTCGCGGGTCTATCCGCAGTTTCGTGTCCGGCTGCTGGTGGGCGCCCCTGCGGAGGGGGTGGCCGGACCTAGAATTCGAACATGCTTTCGACTCCGGTGGATACGGCTTTCACCGCACTTGACGCCGCGGTCGAAGCCCTCGGTGCGCTGGACTTCGGCGCGCTGGCCGCCGGGGAGCAGTTGCAAGCCCTGGAGCGCCTGGAGACGGTCCGC
>CAIOYU010000303.1 GCA_903862565.1 uncultured Actinomycetes bacterium
GCCTCGTTCAGCGCGGCGAGGTGCTCGCGGGTGTCGCCCTGCAGAGCCAGCACACCGACCGAGGGGGCTCTCATGCCGATCCGGGCGAGTAGCCGCGCTTGTACCGGGTGAGCCCCTCTTGCACGACCGCGGCCACCATCTCCCCGCGCTGGTTGTAGATCTGGCCCTGGGTCAGTGCCCGTCCACCGACCGCCGACGGCGAGGACTGGTCGTAGAGCAGCCACTCGTCGGCACGGAACGGACGCATGAACCACATGGCGTGATCCAGTGAGGCCACGGCGATGTGCGGCCGTTCCTCCACGTGGGTGGCGTGGGCCGAGCCCAGCAGTGTCAGATCGCTCATATACGCCAATGCGCAGATGTGCAGCAGTGGGTCGTCGGGCAGCCGGTCCCTGTGCTTGAACCACACCTGTTGTTGCGCAACCTTTCCGGGGAGCGCCGCGATCTGATCCCGCGGCACCCGACGGATGTCCCACTCGGCGAATTGTGCGATTCCACCATCGGAATGGAACTCCGGCAGGTCCGCCGGCGGCGGTGTGACGGGCATGACGTCCTGGTGCTCGATGCCGCTCTGCTCGGTCTGGAACGACGCCCCCATCGAGAAGATGACCTCGCCGTTCTGAACGGCGTTGACCCGGCGGGTGCAGAACGAACTGCCGTCACGCGGCCGGTCCACCAGGTACACGGCGGGCTTGGTCGCGTCCCCGGCACGCAGGAAGTAACCGTGCAGGGAGTGCACGTGGTACTGCGGCCCGACGGTACGGACGGCGGACACCAGCGCCTGCCCGGCGATGTGACCGCCGAATGTCCTTGACAGATAACCGGATTCGGGGTTGAAGACCGCACCGCGATAGATGTTGACCTCGAGTTGCTCGAGTCCGAGAATCTGCTCGATCGCCATCTATGGATCTAGCTACCAGCCGCGTTCAGCCAGGCGGTGCGGCTGAGCGATCTCCTCGACGTTGATGCCCACCATGGCCTCACCGAGACCGCGCGACACCTTCGCCAGTACGTCGGGGTCGTCGTAGAAGGTGGTGGCCTTGACGATCGCAGCACCGCGTTCGGCGGGGTTGCCCGACTTGAAGATCCCGGAGCCGACGAAGACGCCCTCGGCGCCGAGTTGCATCATCATGGCCGCGTCGGCCGGGGTGGCGATGCCGCCGGCGGTGAACATGGTGACCGGCAACTTGCCGGCGCGGGCCACCTCGACGACGAGGTCGTAGGGCGCCTGCAACTCCTTGGCGGCCACGAACAGTTCGTCCTCCGACAGCGACGTCAGGCGCCGGATCTCACCGCCGATAGTGCGCATGTGGGTGGTGGCGTTGGAGACGTCTCCGGTTCCAGCCTCGCCCTTCGAGCGAATCATGGCCGCGCCCTCGGTGATTCGGCGCAGGGCCTCACCGAGGTTGGTGGCGCCGCAGACGAACGGTACCGTGAACTTCCACTTGTCGATGTGGTTGGTGTAGTCGGCGGGGGTGAGCACCTCGGACTCGTCGATGTAATCGACCCCGAGGCTCTGCAGGATCTGCGCCTCGACGAAGTGGCCGATCCGGGCCTTGGCCATCACCGGGATGCTGACCGCGGCGATGATTCCCTCGATCAGGTCGGGGTCGCTCATGCGCGCGACACCGCCCTGGGCGCGGATGTCGGCGGGCACCCGCTCCAACGCCATCACAGCGACGGCGCCGGCGCCCTCGGCGATCCGCGCCTGCTCTGGGGTGACGACGTCCATGATGACGCCGCCCTTGAGCATCTCGGCCATGCCCCGCTTGACACGCGCTGTCCCGGTTTCCACTGTCGACTCCTTCTTGTAGGGCGCATTCAGCATAGATCGCGGTCCGCCAGGTCCGATATCGGCAGGTCAGCGGATTACCCGCGGCTCCCCCACCACGGCCGGACAGCCCGCCACCCGGTTGGCCTCGTCTAGCAGTTCGCCGAGTTGGTGCGGGTAGACGGCCTCGCCACCGCTGACAAGGTGCGTGATCGCGGCGCCGTCGCACCAGCGGTGGCCGTGGATATAGCGCAGTTCCAATTCGGTGCGCCCGGCGGCGAGGGGTTCGAAACGACGGGTCCGGTGCACGAAGTAGAACTCCCGACTGGCCATCACCGCGCCGTTGAAATGGATCTCGGCGTCGCGCCGCCAGACGGGGCCGACCATCGCCGCCGGGTCGACGTGCAGTCCGGTCTCCTCAGCGACTTCACGCACGGCGGTGCCGACCAGCGGTTCCCCCGGCCTGGCGCGGCCACC
>CAIOYU010000304.1 GCA_903862565.1 uncultured Actinomycetes bacterium
AAGTGTCAGGGGTACGCCCAGTGCGTTCCGTTGGCGCCGGAGGTACTCAAGCTCAACGGGGAGGAGGCTCTGGCCTACGACCCCAACCCGGACGAGTCGCAGCGCCAGCACGTTCTGCGGGCGGTGGCCTCGTGCCCGGTGCAGGCGATCATTCTGGAGCTCGATCCGCCTGCCGACCGGGAAACCAAATGAGTGTCGGCGCGAGCGGCACCTACTCGTTCCGCGACATCATCGAGCAGTTCCGCGCCCAGGGACGCATCGTCATCGTCGGTGCCTCGCTGGCCGGGTTGCGGGCAGCAGAAGCGCTGCGGGAGAAAGGCTTCGAGGGCTCGCTGACCATCATCGGCGACGAACCGCACGAACCGTATGACCGGCCGCCGCTGTCCAAGGCGGTCCTCAAAGGCTGGGTACCGGCCGATCACACCAAGCTGCCCCGGCTGCGACGCGTCGATGCCGACTGGAAACTCGGCGTGGCCGCGGTGGGCCTGGACCGGTTCAACCACATCGTCAAGTTGGGCAACGGCGAAGAAGTCGGGTATGACCGCCTGCTGATCGCCACCGGCACCCGCGCACGGCCCTGGTCCAATCCCGAAGAAGCGGCGCTGCAGGGTGTCTTCACCGTGCGCACCGTGGAGGACGCCACGGGCCTGTCCGCAGCGCTGAAGGCCAAGCCGCGCCGCGTGCTGATCATCGGTTCGGGTTTCGTCGGCTCGGAGATCGCGTCGGTCTGCCGGGAACTGGACCTGCCCGTGACGGTCACCGAACGCGGCAGCGGCCCGCTCAAGAGCGCACTCGGTGGAGTGATCAGCGACATCGTCGCCGACATGATGCGTGACGCCGGAGTCGACCTGCGCACCGGCGTCACGGTGAAATCCCTCCATGGCGACGACTCGGGTCACGTCCGGTCGGCGACGCTCTCCGACGGCACCGTCCTCGACGTCGACGTCGTCATCCCGTCGCAGGGCTCGATCCGCAATGTGGAGTGGCTCAAGGACGCCGGCTTGGCGGCCGGGCAGTGGGGGGTCGGCTGCGACGCCGGATGCCGGGCGTTCGACATCAACGGAGTGGTGACCGATCACATCTTCGTCGCCGGCGATGTCGCGCGTGCCCCGCACGTGCTCTACGGATACGAGTTCCTGGCGCTCGAACACTGGGACAACGCGGTATTCGGCGCCGAGGTGGCGGCCAACAACATGCTCAACCTGGAGTTCGGCCGCCGCGCGCACCTGCCGTTGCCGTCGTTCTGGTCCGCGGAATTCGGGGTCAACATCAAAAGCGTCGGGGTGTGCTCCTACGGGGACGAGATCGTGTTCACCCAGGGCTCCCCGGAGGAGCGCCGGTTCGCCGCGGCGTACGGCAAGAACGGCCGCATCGTCGGAGCGGTGACGTTCAACCACGGCAAGTGGCTGCCGTACTACGCCTCGCTGATCGAACGCTCAGCCCCGTTCCCTCCCCCGCCGCCCAGCCATGACCAGCCGGTCAATCACGACGTGATGCCCGCTCGCTTCCCCGATCCGCGCGAGCCCGGCGGACACGCCGACGTGGTGCTCACCGGGCACGACCCGACGGACCGCCACGCCGAATTCCGGCCGCGTAGTCACTAGAGCCCGTAACCAGCCAGCAGCAGGAGAACCCATGGACGCAGCAACTGCCTGGGACGAGGCGATGAAATTCGCGAATCGCCCGGACCCGTACCCCTTCTTCCAGGAACTGCGCCGAACGCCGGTGGCCAAGGTCTCCGAAAAGACCTACGTCGTCACCGGATACGACGAGGTGATCGCGCTGACGCACGACCCGCGGATGAGCTCTGATGTTTCCCGCACCCCGTCAGGGATGTTCGGGGAGAAGGCGGAGACCGACGAAGAGGTCGTGGATGGCTACGCGCCTGCCATGAGCTTTATCGGCACCGACCCCGCCATCCATGACCGGATGCGCCGCCAGTGCATGCGGTTCTTCGGGCCGCCGCACACCCCTGACCTGATTCCGAGCATGGATTCGTACGTCGTGGACATGGCCAACGACCTTCTCGATGCGGTCAAAGCGCGCGGTGGCACCAGAATGGATGCGGTCGACGACTTCGGGTACCCGATTCCGATTTCGGTGATCTGCAAGATCCTCGGGGTGCCGGTGGATGACGTCCCGAAGTTCCACCCCTGGATATTCGACTTCATGCAGGGGGCAGACATCGGGCCGGAAGGCCACACCGAGGAAGGCCGCCAGAGGGCCGCCAAAGCTGCCGCCGGCGTGGGAAAGATGAAGGCGTACATCGCCGAACTGGCTGAGGGTTACGCCCGTGAACCCGGCCCCGGCCTGATATCAGCGATCCTGCACGACACCGATGGCCCCGACGGCCCGATGTCGGTCGAAGAAGCCGTCCCCAATGCGATGCTCCTGCTGTTCGCCGGCCACGACTCGACGGTCAACACGATGAGCCACTGCGTGCTGACACTGCTGCGCAACCCCGGCTCGTGGGATCTGTTGTCGAACAACCCCGAACTCATCCCCAGGATGATCGAAGAGGTTCAGCGCCTTCAGTCGGCCGTACAGTTCTTCCCGTCCTTCAGTGCCCCCACCGATATCGAGATCGCGGGCACCACCATCAAAGCCGGATCAGCGGTGCATCTGATGTACGGCGCGGCGAACCGCGATCCGCGCCGGTTCCCCGATCCGGATCGGTTCGACCTGAACCGCGAGAACCGGGAGCACCTCGGCTGGGGCAGCGGGATCCATGTCTGTTTCGGCGGCGCGTTGGCCCGGCTCGAAATCAACGCCGCGATGGAAGTGTTCCTGCGCCGCGTCCGCAATCCGAGGCTCGTCGTCGATCCACCGCCGTACCGGCGCAATCAGGTGTTCCGCGGCCCGCTGCACCTCGCCCTGGACTTCGACGAAATCCTCTGACTAAGAGGAGAAGTCAGACGACCGACCTACCGAGCGCGCGAAGGCCGGCCCCTCGGCCGGGATGGCACGGTTGTCGAGACGGGTCAGGTCTGAGGCCCGAATCGCAACGGAGGGTGTGAACGTGACGGCGTCGCCGGCACTGACCTCCGTCCATACCGGCGCCATCCCCACATGTTCCAACAGCACGTGCACGAGCAGCCCGCGCTCCACGGGCGAACAGCAGCCCCGCGCCAGGACCTCATCCGGCAGCGCCAATCGCGAGGGATCACCCAGCGCCGGAACGTCTTCCAGTGCGGCCGCCACCGCGATCACCTCGTCGACCGATCGCAGGCCGGCCGCACGCGCGGTGACCAGCGGACCCCGCCGGGCCGCAACGAGGTAGGGCATCAGGTCGTCGACCTCCAGAGAGCGGAATGCCAGAAGCGCCTCGGTGGCAGCCGCAGCCGTGGGCCCGGCCGCATCCAGATGTCGTCGCACCACCTGCTGAACCTCCGCCGCCGAGGCGCACTGAATCGCCTCATCGAAGAGCACGTCGTGCGCCGACGTCGCCACGAAACGCAGCTGGTCCATGGACACATCCAATCCGTGGGGCCGATGCCCGAAGAAGCCGTCGATCACCGCGAGACTGGTCTCCACCTCCTCCACGGGAAGGGAGCTGACGCCGGCGTCGAAGTCGACATGTCCGCGCCGGCTGATCAGCCGCCGAACGGGTGCTGCCATGACCGAGGTGATGGCGTCGATCGGATCGCCACCGTGCTGCTCGGCGATCTTGTCGTGAAAAGCCCTTTGCGTGAACAGATCCCGCTTGCTCCAGAACCACCAGGATTGGTCGCCCGTCCATCCGAACACGGTGTAGTGCAGGCTCGACGCCAGCATGCAGATGCCGTCGAGAGTCGCGGTCACCTCGGGGGCCGTCATCACCAGCGCGGCGAACAGTGCGGCCTCGTCGAGGCATGACGTCAGGCCCCGGGGCCGTTGCGCCGGGCCTCCGGTCGCCCGGCGCGCGGCGTTGATCACGTCGATGTTGGCGTAGGTGTAGGCGGGGAACCGTCCGCCGGCGATCTGATCCTGCAGGTCGTCCTCCGGCGACAACAGGCCGCGGCGGCGGCGTTCACTCCAGCCGCGGTCGATTTCGGCGATGGTCCGGTCCACCGCATCACCGAGACGCCGGCGCTCCGCATCGAGGTCCAGCACGCCGCTCACGCGAGCGATGTGATCGGGCAGTGCGTGGGTGAACGACGTATCGACGACTCTGCGGGCGGCCTCCAGCGGATCGGGAGCGGCCGCGAACTTGCGTCCGAGGCGCCAGAGCCTCGGGGACATGGCGTTGGCCATCACCAGTGGGAGGAGGACGTCGGGTTCGGCGACGGCGTCGAAGAGATCCGGAGCGACGACCTGTGATGGATCCATGCACGGATTGTGCCTAAGCCGTACGGTCAGGGATGAATGCCCAGCCGCGAAGGAGATCCGCAGTGCCCGATTCCACCCCGGCCGGCAACGGAGCGGACGTCCTTCTGCGGCAGCTGGAACAGCAGGGAGTCGACTGCATCTTCGCCTCCCCCATTGCCGTCATGGCCCCGGTGTGGGAGTCACTCGCGCGACGCGGGGAGGCCGCCCGCCCTCACTATTTCCGTTGTCGCCATGAGCTTTTGGCGGTCGGACTGGCTGCGGGTTACTACAAGGCCACCGGGCGAAGTCAGGTTGTCTTCCTGCCGAGTTCCCTGGGCGTGCAGAACGGATCGATGGGACTGCACACCGCGTTACAGGAGCGCATCCCGATGACGGTGCTGTCTCCCGACACCCTCAGCTACGGCGAGGACCCCGACGCAGACCCCGGTCCGGAGTGGCCGTCGCTGCTGGTCGATCTCGTCGGTCCCGCCCGTAACGCCGAAGCAGTGGTCAAATGGACCCACCGGGCGCGCACCGCCTCGGAGATGGTCAACGAACTACGCCGGGCGTGCTTCATCGCCCAGTCCGAACCACTGGGGCCGACGCTCCTCGAGATTCCGTTCGACCTGCTGATGAAGCCCTGCCCCGCCACCATCCCGGCCTGGGTGTCACCGGTCCCGGTCGTCGCACCGGCGTCCTGCATCCACGAGACGGCCCGCATCCTCGCCGCTGCAGAGAACCCGGTGATCATCACCGAGCACGGCGGGCGAACCGACGCCGAACGGGCCTCCCTCGTGGCGATCGCCGAGGCGCTGTCGGCGCCGGTGTTCGAGTTCATGATGCCCGCGTACCACAACTTCCCGCGATCCCATCCGCTCTACGGCGGCGGACCGGTCGAGGACGTGCTGGGCGACGCCGACGCCATCCTGCTGGCCGGTTGCAACGCACCCTGGCACCCGCCACAACAGCCCCTCAGACCCGGCTGCGCGGTGATCCACCTCGAAGAGGACCCGCTTCGGCCACGGGCGGCCTACTGGGGTTACCCCACCACCCATGCGATCCCGGGACGCGTCGGCCTCAACCTCGAAGCGCTCGCCGAGAGCCTCTCCGGCCAGACCGCCAGGCGGCCCGACCAGGCGGAGCGCTGGGCGCGTCACACCGCCGCCTTCCGCGCCAAGGGTATCGACGCCGCCGCCGAGGCACGCTCTGGTGCAATCGATTTCGTCCCCGCCGCCGACCTCTTCGCAGCGCTGCATGACGCGCTGCCCGCGGACGCGATCTGCGTCGACGAGATCGTCGCACAGGTACCGCAGATGATGCAGTTCCTCTACGAAAGCAAGCCGCTGACCCAGTACAGGGGTTGGGGCGGGGCCCTCGGCATGAGCCTGGGGACCGCTCTCGGGGCGAAGCTGGCCCGGCCCGAACAGACCGTGGTGGTGATCGTCGGCGATGGCGCCTGGCACTACAACCCGGTGCCCGCCGCGCTCGGATTCGCCCAGGAGTACGGGCTGCCTCTGCTGATCGTGTTGTGCAACAACGAGGAGTACGCGTCGCAGACCTGGAACGTTCTGCGCTACTTCCCCGACAGCGAGGCCGTCCGCGAGCACAACTTCGTCGGCGACGTGATCGCCCCCCGGCCCGACTACGTGAAGCTCACCGAGGCCTACGGCGGACGGGGTGAGCGCGTCGAGACAACCGCAACTCTCGGCCCGGCATTGGAACGGGGATTGCAGGCCGTCGCTTCCGGGCGGACGTTCCTGCTCGACGTGAGGGTCAAGCCCTGACCGACGGGACGGACGGCCGCGCGAAGCACGTCCTGCGCCTGGCACTGTTCGTCGCCTTCCTTCTGACCCTGTTCTACCTCGTCGCCGTCCAACGGGTCATCGACATCGAGGCGGTGCGCGCCTGGATCTCGCGGAGCGGGCCGATCGCGCCGCTGGTCTACCTGGCCGCATCGGCCATCCTGGCCGCCGTCTTCGTTCCCGGCCCTCTCCTCGCCGCCGGCAGCGGCGTGCTGTTCGGGCCCGTGCTCGGCACGTTCGTCACCCTCGGTTCGACGGCGACGACAGCGACGATCACGGCCCTGGCAGGACGGCATGCCGGGCGTGACAGCGCCCGGGCACTGATCGGAGCGCAACGGGCCGAGCGCATCGACGCACAGATTCGGCGCCGCGGCCTATGGGCGGTCGTCGGCCAGCGTTTCGTCCCCGGAGTCTCCGACGCGCTTGCTTCCTACACCTTCGGCGCGTTCGGAATGCCGTTGTGGCAGATGGCGGTCGGCGCACTGATCGGGTCTGCGCCGCGGGCGTTCGTCTATACGGCGCTGGGCGCCTCGATCTCGGATCTCTCCTCGCCGCTGGCCTATGCGGCAGTGGCGGTCTGGTGCATCACCGCGGTCATCGGGGCCTTCGCGGCCCATCGGGGGTATCGCAGCTGGCGTGCCCGCAACCGCGATTGACGCACGGGTCACATCCCCAGCCGGTAGAGCGTCGCGGCGTTGCCCCACAACACATTACCGAGGTGACCCGGTCCGATGCGGTCGGCAAGAGTGGTGAGATCGCTGTCTCGGAACGGGCGCGGCGCACGGGTTGAGGGCAGATCCGTGCCGAAGACGAGCGCGCAAGGATTGACCTCGAGA
>CAIOYU010000305.1 GCA_903862565.1 uncultured Actinomycetes bacterium
CCCTGGTCACCATCCCGGCGCTGGGGTATGGCAGCACCGCGTTCCACTACTGCGCCCGCGACGAAATCCGTTTCGGTCTTATCGGTTTCGCGGCGGGCCTGCGTGAACCGATCCTCGAGAACGTCCGGCGCTATCGCACCGGCCACCTACTGGCCGGCCACTGGCTGCTGCCGGGGAGCAAGGAATCGGTGACCGCCGCCATCGCCGGCCGGCCCGAGAGGTTCATGAAGGAATACGAAGCCCTCGCCGTTGACGCCGCGGCGGCCGGCGCACAGGTGATCATCCCGGCAGAAGGACTGCCCGCAGAGATACTGTGGCACTACGACATTCGCGAGATGGCCGGACTGCCGTTGCTCGATCCGCTGGGCATGCTCCTCAAGGCCGCCGAGTCCGAGGTCAGGCTGCGCAGGCTGGGCTGCGTATCGCGGCCCACGACCGGCTTCTGGTACGCCCGACCCGGCCCCGGCATGCTCGAGCACGTCGAATCGGTGTTCGCCACCAACCACATCGAACAGGAAGACCTGTCGTGAACTCTGTCGACCCCAACCCCTACCGGCCGCGACGGCTGCGGCGGACGGCCGCACTGCGGCGTCTCACCGCGGAGGTGAGCCTGACCCCGTCCTCGCTCGTTCAGCCGATCTTCGTCCGCGACGGCATTGACGCGCCCCGCGAGATCGCCTCCATGCCAGGCATTTATCAGCATTCGGAGGACGCCGTCGCCCGCGCCGCCGCCGACGCGGCCGCCGCCGGAGTGGGCGGCATCATGCTGTTCGGCATCCCCTCGGTCAAGGACGAGGCGGGCGCCGAGGCCTCCGATCCCGACGGGATCATGCAGCGCGCCCTGCGCAGGGTGTGCGCCGAGGTGGGTGACTCGATCGTCGTGATCGCCGACATCAACCTCGACGAGTACACCACTCACGGTCACAGCGGCGTGCTCGGATCCGATGGCGACGTCGACAACGACCGCAGCATCGTCCGGTTCGCCGAGGTGGCGGTGGCGCAGGCCGACGCGGGCGCACACATGGTGGCGCCCAGCGGAATGATGGACGGTCAGGTGCGCGCCATCCGCGACGCCCTGGACTCCGCCGGCCACCAGACGGTTTCGATCATGGCCTACGCGGCCAAGTTCGCGTCGAACTTCTACGGGCCGTTCCGTGACGCCGTGGAGTCCTCACTGGTGGGCGATCGTCGGACCTATCAGCAGTTTCCGGGCAACACCCGCGAGGCCGTCCGGGAGGTGGCCCTCGACATCGACGAGGGTGCCGACATCGTGATGGTCAAACCGGCACTGCCGTACCTGGATGTCATTGCGCGAGTGGCCGACATGAGCGATCTGCCGGTGGCGGCCTATCAGGTGTCCGGCGAGTACGTCATGGTCGAGACGACGGCCGCGCACGGCGGACTCGACCGCAACGGCGTGATCCTGGAATGCCTGCTGGGTATCCGGCGGGCCGGGGCGTCGATCATCATCACCTACTGGGCAACCGAAGTGGCTGGGGGAATGCTCAAGGAGCTCCGGTTTTGACCCCTCGCACGCTCCCACTGCTGGCGCTGGGAACCTTCGCGCTGGGCATGGACGCCTTCATCGTCGCCGGTCTCATCCCCGACATCGCCGAGCAGACGGGTGCCGAAGTGGCCGCCGTCGGCCAGCTGGTCACCGTCTTCACCCTCTGCTACGCCGTCTCGGGGCCGCTGCTGTCCTCGCTGCTGCGGGCCGATGCCAAGACCACACTGCTGGCCGCGATGATCGTGTTCACGATCGGCAACGCGGCCAGTGCCGTCGCGGAGTCGCTGCCGGTGTTGCTGCTCGCCCGGGCCGTCTCCGGAATCGGTGCGGGCCTGTACTCGCCGACGGCGGCGGCCACTGCCGCGGCGCTGGTGCCGGCCGAACAGCGCGGCCGTGCGCTGTCGGTGGTTCTGGCCGGGCTCAGCATCGGGACCGTCGTCGGTGTGCCCACGGGTCTGCTGCTGGCCGGACACCACGGCTGGCGGTCAGCGTTCTGGTTCGTCGCGGCGGTCGGTGCGGTGGCGGCCGTCGGCATCGCCGCGCTGGTGCCGCGGGTGCACCTTCCGGTCACCGCGGGGGTGAAGGCCCGGTTGGCCACCCTCGTCGACCGCCGCGTGACCCCGATCGTGGCGGTGTCGCTGGTGTTCAACATCGCCAGCCTCGGGCTCTACACCTACCTCGCCGGGATCCTGCGGGAGTCCGCCGGGATCACCGATCTCACTGTGTACCTGTGGATCTGGGGGATGGGTGGGATCATCGGAGCATTGACTGTCGGCAGGCTGATCGACCGTGTCCGCAGCGCCACCCGCGTGATGCCCGGAGTGCTGGCACTGTTCGCCCTCTCGGCTGCGCTGCTCGTCCCGGCGGGAACCACCCACGTCCTCGTCGCGGCCGCTCTTGTCGGTTGGGGTGCAGCGGGATTCGCGTCGCCACCGCCCCAGCAGCACCTGCTGCTCGAGCGCGCACCGGACCGCGGCACCGTCGCCGTCGCCGTCAACGGGTCGGCGATCTACCTCGGCAGCGCGATCGGCAGCGCGCTGTTCGGCTACGCGTTGCACGCCGGCCTGAGCGTCTCAGCGCTGCCGCCGATCGCGGCGGCGGTGTCCGGCCTGGCACTGCTGCTGTATCTGGCGGTCGTGGCCCCGCGCCAACGCCGCTGAGAACGTAGTGCGGCAGAGGGGCCCCGACTACCGTGGCGTCAGCCGGATCACCGGCAACTCGCGGTCGGTCTTGGACTGATACTCGGAGAAACGCTGCGACGCGGCGGTGATCCGCCGCCACGCCGCATCCCGCTCCGCGCCGTGAAGCTGTTCGGCGACAACGGATTCACGCCGTCCGCCGAACTCGATCGACACCCGATCGGGGTGCGCAGCGAGGTTGTAATACCAATCGGGGTTCCTCGCCGCACCGGCGTAGGAGGCCACGACCAGCCAGCCACCGGCGTCGTCGGGGAAATACGCCAGCGGTGTCTTGCGCTCCAGCCCGCTCTTCTTGCCGACCGTCGTCAGCACCAGCGACGTCATGTCCCCGAGCTTCCCGGTCTTGCGGATCCGACCGGCGGAGTACTTGTTGAACAGTTTGAGGAAGCTTCGGAAAAGGCTCGGCTGGGAGACTCCGTGACTGCCGCGAGGGGTGTTGAAGCTCATGGAGGACCTGTTCATCTCGACGTCGGGGGTACGGCCACCGAACCTACCCCCGCGCGACCGTTCATGGTGCGTCGGTCAGGAACGTCGCGGCGTCGCGCCAGGCCGCGGGGTCCTGGACCAGAAAGAGGTGCCCGCCGTCGTAGACGTGCAGGGCGGCGCCGGGAATCCGGTCGACGATGGCCTGCCCGTTGGCCACGGGTGCGATGTCGTCGTAGCTGCCGCTGGCGACGAAGGTCGGGCAGCTCACCCGGTGCAGGCGGTTGAGCACGTCATGGTCTCTACGCGCCTGCAGTTGCAGCAGCCGGCCGCGGGCCTGCGCCTCGGTCTCGACGACGTCGTGCCCCGCGGCGAAGCCGCCGGCGAGCATGGCATCGCCGGGGTGGGCTGCCAGCCACTCGGGGGTCCATCGCCGGTCGGCCAGTTCCAGTGACCGGGCGGCGCGATCCTCGGGTGCGAGCTTTGCGAGCTCGTCAAGGGGATAGGAGGCGTACGCCCCGCCCGGCGACGTGGCGAGCAGCGTCAGCCGCTCCACCCGATCGGGGAAGCTCACCGCGAACTCCTGGGCTACCATGCCACCGAAGCTCAAGCCCATCAACGCCGATCGCTCCCAACCGGTGACGTCGAGGAGGCCGGCGACATCGGCGGCCAGGTCGGCCATCGTGTAGGGCTCGGTCACCGGGGCGCTGGCGCCCATCCCGCGGTAGTCGAAGGCCAGCACGTCGAACCGGGACGCCATCATGTGCAGCAACGGGCGCACCGAGTCGAGCGTTGAACCGGAACCGTTGCAGTACAGCAGTTTCGGCCCGCTGCCGAGGCGCTCGTAGTGCAACTCGACTCCGTGACAGGTGGCGGCGGGCACGGTAGGGGAGCGTACCTGTTCCACGGATTAGGGCGTCCGGACCGACGCGGGGCGCACAATACTGACATGAACGTCGGCGCTGCCCACAACGGCGATGGGACCACCGAGACACTGCACGCGGACGTCATCGTCGTCGGTGCCGGGCCGGCCGGGATGGCCGCCGCCTCATCGGCCGCCGAAGCCGGGGCCTCGGTGCTGGTGTTGGAGTCCGACAACCGAATCGGCGGCAATGCGATCCGCTCCAACGGCTACCTCGCGTTCGTCGGCGCCGGGGATATGAAGGACGGCCAACGTGCAAGTGACGACAGGACGGACGCGTTCGTCGCCGACGCCCATGCGGCCTACAGCAGCGCCGCCGACCGGTACGGGCTGGTGTGGAACGAGGCGGCGGTGCGGCAGTTCGCTGAGCACAGCGCCGAGACGTACCGGATTCTCACCGACCGCGGGGTTCGATTCAGCCGCATCGTGTCCCGGCCGGAGCACAGTGTCGACCGCATCCATGCGGTGGTCGATGCGGCGATGTTCGGAGCGGCGTTCGAAGCCGATTTCGCGAGTCGGGCCATCGCCACCGAGTTCGGGGTGCGCGCCGACCGGTTGATCGTCGAGGACGGCCGGGTGGTGGGGGTGACGGCGCACCGGCTAGATGCCCCCGGGGTAGAAGGACACGCAGGAGACGGACCGAGAGCGCACGCCCCCACATCCCTGGTGGTCCGCGCGGCCAGTGCCGTGGTGTTGGCCACCGGCGGATTCCAGGCCGGCTACCGGCTGCGCGAGCACTATGAGCCTGTCGCCGAGGCGCATTCGCCCTACTACGGCACCGCGCACTGCCGCGGCGACGGCCACGTCATGGGTGCCGCGGTCGGCGGGGACCTGGTCAACATGACCTACCTCCCGCCCACGGTGCTGGCGCCCTCGACGGTGGCGGAGAACGCCATCGCGATCAACCCGGCGGGAATGCGCTTCCACGACGAGACCGGGACCTTCGCCGAACGGGTTGCGGCCCTGCACGCCGAAGGCCATGCGTGGTACGTGCTCGACGAGGGCGCCGCCTACTCGCAGTCCCGCCTCATCGACCAGATGCCGCTGCCGCACGTCCATGCCGTCAGCATCGCCGAACTCGCCTGCGCCATAGGAGTTCCCGCCGATCAGCTGGAGGCAACCGTCGATCAGTGGAACAGCTTCCTGGCCTCTGGGGCCACCGCAGACCCGCAATTCGGGCGCACCGCCCTGCCGGAGGGCCGGCAT
Organism: uncultured Actinomycetes bacterium; assembly: GCA_903862565.1. Taxonomy (GTDB): domain Bacteria; phylum Actinomycetota; class Actinomycetes; order Mycobacteriales; family Mycobacteriaceae; genus Mycobacterium. The sequence goes on from CAIOYU010000305.1 coordinate 5,258, forward strand.
CCGATCGGTGAGGCGGTGGTCGCGGTTCCCATGGTGGAGGGAGTCAACTTCTCCTGCGGCGGGTTTCGCACCACTGAGCGGATGCAGGTGATCAACGTCTTCGGTGAGGCGATCCCCGGCCTGTATGCCGCCGGCGACACCACCGCGGGCCTCAACGCCGCAGCCGGAATGATGGGCCTGCACATCAGCGGAGCATTCACCCACGGGCGTATCGCCGGGCGTGCTGCTGCCGCCGCCGAGCCTGACACCGCCGACTACGGCAGCGTGCTGGAGGGCGGCGAGTCGGAGCGCGACAGCTGATCCTCCGCCTCGCGCCGGGCTCGCGCCGACGTCGATACGAAACCCAGCACGGTCACCGTGACCCCGATGAGGGCCGTCGCCAGCCACAGCGGTCGCGTCGACTCGGTGAAGGTGCTCTCGATACGCAGCGCACCACCGGCGAGCAGGCCGCACAACGCGACCCCGAGACTGACGCCGACCTGCTTGGCGGTCGAGTTCACCGCCGCGGCCGCTCCGGCCCGTTCCGGCGGCATCCCGCTGAGCGACGTGCTGATCACCGGGGCGCTGGTCATCGAGAAGCCGGCACTGAACATCGCGAAGATCACCATCAGGAGCACCAGAGGCGTGGTGGGTGTCAGCAGCATCAGCATCACCGAGGACAGGGCGAGCAGAGCCCCTGCGATCATCAGCGAAGGCCGGCTACCACGCGCGGCGACCATCCGCCCGGACAACGGCGAGAACACCAGCGCCCCGAGTGCCGTCGGCAGGAGCAGCAGGCCCGCGTGTAGCGCCGAATAGTGCCGCAGGCCTTGCAGATACAGCGACGTGATCAACAGGAATGCACCCCAGGCGGCCATGGTTCCGACCGTGATCAGCGTCGCCGAGGTGAACGGCACACTGCGGAAGAACCCAAGGTCGAGGAACGGGTCGGCAAGGCTGGACTCCCGACGCAGGAACGCGGGGAAGGCCACGGCCGTCATCGCCGTCGAGACGATCACCGCTGGATGGGTCCACCCCCGAAACGGCCCCTCGATCAGGGTGAACACCAGGCCGAACAGTGTCGTCATCGCCAGGAGCTGACCGGCCAGGTCGACGGGTCCCCGGCGCGGCGAACGGCTTTCCGGTACGGCCACAACGGTCAGGACGAGGGCGATCAGGCAGATCGGCAGGTTCACCCAGAACACCGACCGCCATCCGACCGTCTCGATGAGAATGCCGCCCAACGGCGGACCGAGCGCCATCGAGGCGCCCACCACCGCACCCCACACCCCGAGGGCACGGGCACGCTCGGTGCGCTCGGCGAAGACCTGCGAAATAATCGACAGCGCAGAGGGATTGAGCATCGAGCCGCCGATCGCCTGAACGAAACGCGCCGCGATCAGCGCCCCGATGGTGGGGGCGAGACTGCACAGCAGCGACCCGATCGCGAAGCAGACAAGGCCGATCCGGAACACCCGGCGGCGGCCGTATCTGTCCCCGGCGACACCGGCGAGCAGCAGCAGTGAGGCGAGCACCAGCGTGTAGACGTCGATGACCCACTGCATCTGGGCTTCGCTGGCTGACAACGCAACCCGGATCGCCGGGATCGCCAGGTTGACCACGGTGACGTCCATGGTCACGATCAGCATGCTCAGGCAGCAGGCCACCAGGATCGCCGTCTTGCGCGGCGCTGCGGCTGCGCCCGCGACCGTCGAGTTGTTGGCGTCCGGACGCCGAAATCGTGACAACAAGTCGACGCGCGGCCGGGCCTAGGACGTCCGTTGCAGGGTGTACTCGGCGGGGGTGAGGTTGCCCATGGGCGCAGAAATTACCCGTGTCCATCACGGTGCGGGTGAACAATCAGCCAACCGGGGCGCCGGAAATCCGGTCCGGCGGTAGCCTGACTTGCCAGCAAAAGCCACCGCCAGCGCGAGAAGGAAGACCCATGGAAAGTTCCACGGGAGGTAAGCACCGCCACCGCGTCGTCGTCATCGGATCCGGATTCGGCGGCTTGACGGCGGCCAAGAAGCTCAAGCGGGCCGACGTCGATGTCACACTGGTCGCCAAGACCACCAGCCATCTGTTCCAGCCGTTGCTCTACCAGTTGGCCACCGGCATTCTGTCGGCCGGCGACATCGCGCCCACGACCCGGCTGATACTCAAGAAAAACAAGAACTGCCAGGTGCTCCTCGGTGACGTCGAGGAGATCGACCTGGAAGCCCGGACCGTCACCTCCCGGTTGATGGCCATGGAGACGGTGCTGCCGTTCGACAGCCTGATCGTCGCGGCCGGCGCGCAGCAGAACTACTTCGGCAACGACCACTTCTCCACCTACGCCCCGGGCATGAAGACCATCGACGACGCCCTCGAACTGCGCGGCCGCATCATGGGCGCGTTCGAGGCCGCTGAAGTCACCACCGACCCCGCCGAGCGGATGCGCCGGCTGACGTTCGTCATCGTCGGCGGCGGGCCCACCGGGGTGGAATTGGCGGGCCAGATCGTCGAGCTTGCCCGCCGTACGCTGCCGGGCGCGTTCCGCACCATCGATCCGACCGAGTGCCGGGTCATGCTGTTCGACGGCGGGCCGTTCGTGCTGTCGCCGATGGGGGAGAACCTCGGCATGAAGGCCACCCGCCGGTTGGAGAAGATGGGTGTGGAGGTGCACCCGAATTCGACGGTCACCAGCGTCGACTACATGGGAATTGTGGTCAGGGACAAGGAAACCGGCGTGGAGCGCCGCATCGAGTGCGCCTGCAAGGTGTGGGCGGCCGGGGTGGAGGCCAGCCCGCTGGGCAAGATGCTCGCCGAGCAGGCTGAGGGCACCGAGGTCGATCGTTGCGGGCGGGTGCTCGTCGAACCGGACCTGACTCTCAAGGGCAATCCCTACGTGTTCGTCGTCGGTGACATGGCGTCCGTGGCCGGCGTGCCGGGCGTCGCGCAGGGCGCCATCCAAGGCGCGGTCTACGCGGCAAACACCATCAAGCGGATGGTCAACCACAAGGACAACCCGGAGTTCCGGGAGCCGTTCAAGTACTGGGACAAGGGCAGCATGGCCACGATCTCGCGGCACCACGCCGTCGCGCAGGTCGGCAAGCTGGAATTCGGCGGCTACCCGGCCTGGCTGGCCTGGCTGTTCCTGCACCTGCTCTATCTGGTCGGGTTCAAGAACCGGATCAGCACCCTGCTGAGTTGGATGATCACCTTCACCTCCAACAGCCGCGGCCAACTGGCCACCACCAGCCAGTGGGTCTACGCCCGGTTGGCGATGGGGTTGATGGAACGGCAGGCCCAGGAGGGCATGGAAGAGGTGGAACGGGACGCCGTGGAGTTGGGCCGCACCTAGGGGCGCGACGGCGACGACATTGTCAGCCGAACCGGCCGAACGCCGTCGACGCCCGATGCCAGGCGCGACGGCGTGCCTCGAAGGTGGCCCCGACCCACATCAGCAGCACGCCGACGGCCCCGAGGGTTATCCAGCGCGGCATGCGCACGATCTCCTCGCCCCACTGATCGAGGGCCAGGACCAGCAGGGCCGCAGCCCCCAGAACCAGTGGCGCCTGAAGGCGCAGCACCGCCCCTGCGAGCACGGCGGCCAGCGACAGGAGCACCGCGACGATCAGTCGGGGACCGTCGTCGTCGGCGACACCCAGCAGCAGGGTGGGGCCGATAGCCAGCACCAGCGCCGGACCGAGGGTGAGCCAGGAACGGCCGGGACCCAGCCGATTCTTCGAGCGCCACAGCAGGATTCCCGCGACGAGGGCCACCGCTGCCGCAGGTGCGGTGTAGGCCTCGACGACGCTGACCCGGGCGGCGGCCAGCCAGGCCCAGACCGCGCTGAGCGCCAACGCCCCGGCCGCCACCCCGTACAGGGTGCGCCGGGCAGAGCGCAATGCGGCCAGGGCCGCCATGGGTGCCAGCGCCGTGAGAGTGCCCGCCAGCCAGGTGTGCGAGCCTGCTGCGGCGACGCTCCCGAAAGCCGCGGCCATCGCGCCGGTGCCCTCCAGTGCGACGCCGACGATCGGTTGGTCGCGCAGCAGGTAGACGCTGAAGAGGGCGACCGCTCCGGCGGCGACGGCGGCGGCGAACCCGGCGGCGGGCAACCCGGCCCCGGCCGCTCTGGCGGCCACGCCCACGAAAGCCACCGCCAGCAGTGCGGCCAGTGAAGCCGAAAATGCCCGGGCCGCAGGCGATCTGGTGAGGGCAGCGGCTCCCCCTGAGGCGATGGTGGCGAACGCCAGGGTCGAGACCGACGCGGCGGGGGACACTGCCGCCCACCCGCTGGCGGGCACCGCGGCGACCGCCGCGCCGGGCAAGAGTTCCCAGCCCCGGCGATCGGCGGCGAAAGCCACCAGCATCAGCGCGAAGGTCCCCGCCGTCACGATGAGCGCGACGAGCACCGAGGCCCCGGCCGTGACGGGAACCGTTGCGGCGAGGAATCCGACTGCAGCGCTGGCC
>CAIOYU010000306.1 GCA_903862565.1 uncultured Actinomycetes bacterium
CTACTTCTCGCTGCAGTTCATCGACGCCTACACCTACAACTTCACCTACGTCGGCACCCGCACCACCGGCAACGGCGGCGGCACGTTCCTGCTGGCCGGACCTGGCTGGAAGGGCGACAAGCCGGCCGGTGTCGACGACGTGATCCCCTCGGACACCGACATCGTCTTCGTGCTTTACCGCACCCAGTTGTTCTCCCCCGACGACCTCCCCACCGTGACCAAGATCCAGGCCGGATACCAGGCGCAGCCGCTGTCGGCGTTCCTGAACCAGCCGGCTCCGCCACCGGCGCCTCCGGTCGACTGGATCAAACCACTCACCCCCGCGGAGCAGAAGACCTCGCCTAAGTTCTTCGAACTCCTCAACGCCGCACTGCAATTCGCCCCGACCCTGCCCTCGGAGAAGGATCTGCGAGACCGGTTCGCGACCCTCGGCATCGCCGCGGACGGCGGCTTCAATGCCGATGAGCTCACCCCGGAGATCCGCAAGGCCGTCGAGGCCGGAATGGCCGATGCGTGGGCGGAATTCGGCACCTTCAAGAAGGACAAGATCGACACCGGACAGGTCACCTCGGGTCAGGTGTTCGGCACCAGAGAGCACCTCGGCGAAAACTACCTGTACCGGATGGCCGCCGCGGTGTTGGGCATCTATGGCAACTCCAGCACCGAAGCGATGTACCCGGTGCTGTCCACGGACTCGGACGGCGCGCCTTTGAACGGAGCCGACAACTACACCCTGACCTTCGCGCCCGGGCAGTTGCCGCCGGTCAACGCGTTCTGGTCGGTGACGATGTACAAGCTCCCCGAGAGCCTGCTGGTGGCCAACCCGATCAACCGCTATCTGATCAACTCGCCCATGCTGCCCGACCTCGTCAAGAACCCTGACGGTGGGCTGACCATCTACATCCAGGACACCTCACCGGGCCACGGCAGGGAGCCCAACTGGCTGCCTGCCCCGGACGGACCGTTCACGCTCTACATGCGGCTGTACTCGCCCAAGCCCGAAGCCCTCGACGGCCACTGGCAGGCCCCGAAACCGGTGAAGGTGCCGGGGTGAACCCGGGCACTACCGCCGGATTCCCCACCGAATCCCCGTAGTCTCCTGTCCATGAAGTGGACTGAAAAAGACGTGCCCGATCAGCGCGGCCGACTGGCGATCGTTACCGGTTCCAATACCGGCCTGGGCTATGACACGGCCCGGGTGCTTGCCGCTCGTGGCGCGAAAGTGGTGATGGCCGTCCGCGACACCGCCAAGGGCGAGACCGCCGCGGCGCGCATCCGCAGCCTGACCCGCGGCGCCGACGTGACCGTGCAGAACCTCGACCTCGGATCGCTGGCCTCGGTCAAGGAATCCGCCGCCGAGATGGCCGCGGCCTACCCGCGGATCGACCTGCTGATCAACAACGCCGGGGTGATGTACCCGCCGAAGTCGACGACCGTCGACGGGTACGAGTTGCAGTTCGGCACCAACCATCTGGGCCACTTCGCCCTGACCGGCATTCTGCTGAAAAACCTTCTTCCCGTTGATGATTCCCGGGTTGTCGTGGTGGCTAGCATCGCTCACAACATCAAGGCCAAGATCGACTTCGACGACCTGCAGTGGGAACGGCGCAACTACGACCGGGTGGCCTCCTACGGCCAGTCGAAGCTGGCCAACCTGATGTTCGCCTACGACCTGCAGCGCCGCCTCGCCGCCGCGAAGGCGAAAACCATTGCCGTGGCGGCGCATCCGGGTGTAGCCGCCACCGAACTGACGCGTCACCTGCCGGGCTCCAACCTGCCCGGCGTCGACTGGATTTCCAGCAAGGTGCTCAACAGCGCCGAAATGGGCGCACTGACCACCCTGCGGGCCGCCACCGACCCCACGGTCAAGGGCGGTCAGTACTACGGCCCGGACGGGTTCCGCGAACTGCGCGGCCACCCCAAGCTGGTC
>CAIOYU010000307.1 GCA_903862565.1 uncultured Actinomycetes bacterium
CAACGCCGTTTGGAGTCAGCAAACTTCCCGACCGGGCTTCTACCGGGGCTCCCGCGCCTGCTGCCAGTGGCAACGCGGTGCGGCTGTGCGGAGGGTCACATTTGTTTGCTACTTCGACGGCGGGTGGGGCGCGGTTCTCGGGTTCCGGGTGGTCCGCCGCTGTGGCTATGATTTGAGTCGTCACCCTGTGACGACCCCCGTTTGCCCAAACCTGCCTGGAGTAGTTCGGTGATGCAACCCAGTCGAGCCCGCACCGCGAGTGTCGTTGTCGGCGCACTGCTGCTCGGAGTGCTGGGCAGTGACGTCGCCGGCCTGCCCGGTTGCAAGGACGGATGCAAGACGGCCTCCGCCGCCGCCGCCGCCCAGGTGCCGCCGGCCCCGCCGAAGCCGCCGGTGGTGGGCATTTCGCCGTTCGACGAGGACGAGGGCATCAACCCTCTGACGCCGGTCACCGCCAGGGTTCTGGATGGCAAGATCGCCAGCGTCGCGATGGTCGACGATTGGGGCAACGAAGTCCCGGGGGCGGTGTCGCAGGACGGTCACACGTGGCATCCGACCGAACGCCTGAACTTCGCCCGGACCTACTCAATGACGGTCAACAGCAAGGGCGACAGCGGTGTGCCGCTCACCCGCTCGAGCACCTTCTCCACCTTGGCGCCGAACCTGTACGCCCGCCCGTATATCGAAGTTCAGGGCGGTTTCGCCCCCCGCGACGACGTTCGCTACGGCGTCGGCACCATCGTCATCGCGCACTTCGACGAGGCGATCGCCGACAAGGCCCTCGCCGAGAAGCACATGACCGTCAAGACCGAGCCGCCGGTACCGGGCCACTGGAACTGGATCAGCGACCAGGTGGCGCACTGGCGTCCGGAGCACTACTACACCCCGGGCACCCGGATCGACGTGAACATCGACGTATTCGGGCTCAAGCTCGGCGAGGGTCTGTACGGGCAGGCGGACGCCACGGCGACCCTGAACATCGGCGACTCTCATATCGCGGTGGCCAACGATCTCACCAAGCAGGTCAGCGTCTTCGACAACGGCAAGCTGGTGCGGACCATGCCGACATCGATGGGACGCGGCGGCACCTCGGTAGTGGCCGGCAAGGAGTTCCACTGGTGGACCCCACCGGGCACTTACAGCGTGCTCGACAAGGGCGAGGTCGTCACGATGAACTCGCAGACGTACGGAATTCCTCCGGGGACTGCGGACAGCTACAACCGCAAGATCGGCTGGGCCACCCGTATCAGCACCGACGGCGTTTACCTGCACGAACTCAACGACACCATTTGGGCGCAGGGCAACACCAACCTGTCGCACGGGTGCTTGAACCTCAGTAGCGAGAACGCCAAGTGGTACTTCGACTTCACGCAGCCGGGCGACGTCGTCGAGGTGCGGTTCACCGGCGGCCCGCCGCTGAACGTGGTTCAGGGTGGCGACTGGAGCGTCCCGTGGGACGAGTGGGTCAAGGGCAGCGCGATGTACCCGAAGGCTCCGCCGCCGCCGGCATCTCCGGATGCGTCGGCGACACCCGTGCCCGGTAACTGACATCCCGTCGGTTCGCTCCGGCGGACTAGGTTCAGGGCCATGCCAACGCACGGATTCGCCCAGGTCGATGTCTTCACCGATATCCCCTTGCGGGGCAATCCGGTAGCAGTCGTCATGGACGCCGACGACCTCAGCACCGCCGAGATGCAGGCGTTCTGTGACTGGACGAACCTCAGCGAGGCGACTTTCCTGGTGCCGCCCAGCCACCCGGCCGCCGACTACGCCGTGCGCATCTTCAGCCCGGGGCGGGAGTTGCCCTTCGCCGGCCATCCGACCCTGGGCACCTGTCATGCCTGGCTCGAAGCGGGCGGCCACCCGCGTGCCGGCGACGTCATCGTCCAGGAGTGCGGTGCAGGACTGGTGCCGATACGCCGCGACTCCGGCGCACTGGCCTTCGCCGCACCCGAACGGCGGCGAAGCGGACCCCTGTCGCCGGATCTGGTCGACCGACTCGTCGCCGCCCTTGGGATCGACCCGTGCAGCGTGCTCGACCACCAGTGGTGTGACAACGGACCCGCTTGGCACGCAATTCTTTTGGAGTCGGCGGACCAGGTGTTGGCGGTCCGGCCCAAGGCTGATCTGATGGCCGGGCTCGACGTAGGGATCGCCGGGTTGCACGGTCCTGGAGGGCCGGCGGATCTGGAGGTGCGGGCCTTCTTCACCGGCAACGGCGGAGTCCTTGCCGAGGACCCGGTGACCGGCTCGCTGAACGCGGCCCTGGGGCAGTGGCTGATCCCGAGTGGGGTCCTGCCGAGTCGTTATGTCGCGCGCCAGGGCACCGCACTCGGGCGCGACGGCAGGGTCACTGTGGAGTCGGAAGACGGCACCACCTGGGTGGGCGGTCGGACAACGACCGTGCTGGCGGGCCGGGCGCACATCGTTTCCCGATAACGCCAGGGCTCTTCGGGCAGGGCGTTGCCTCAAAGATTGCGCTGCGAACTCTGCGGCGAAGTGCGAAAATTCGCGAATCGTTGAACGGGAGGTGAACCGTGGACTTCATACAGGCCAGTCTGATCGACCCGATCAGCAAGGTTCTCTATACATACGTGCTGCTCTACGTTCTGGTCGCGGCCGGTATCTACTTCACCATCAGGACGAAGTTCGTGCAGTTCCGTTATTTCAAGCGGATGCTCGGTCAGTTGATGTCCTCCCGGAGCGGAGGGGACGGTATCTCGTCGTTTCAGGCGTTCTGCGTGGGCCTGGCCTCGCGGGTGGGCACCGGCAACATCGCCGGTGTCGCTATCGCGCTCACCGTCGGCGGCCCCGGCGCGATCTTCTGGATGTGGGTGGTGGCACTCATCGGGATGGCCACCGCATTGGTCGAGGCGACCCTGGCACAGATCTTCAAGGTGCACGCCCCCGACGGAACCTTCCGCGGCGGCCCGGCCTTCTACATCGAGCGCGGCCTCGGCTCGCGGGCCGGCGGGATGTTGTTCGCAGTGCTGCTGGTGTTAACCTTCGGAATTGCCTTCAACATGGTGCAGGCCAACGCCATTGCCGACGTCCTGAACACCACCCATGCGATCGAAGTTCACTACACCACAATCGGTTTGGTGCTGCTCGCCGCTCCGGTCCTGTTCGGTGGCGTGCGACGGGTGGCCAAGGTGGCCGAGGTGGTGCTGCCTCTCATGGCATTGGCCTATGTGGTACTGGCCCTGGTGATCGTCGCTTTGAACATCGGTAATCTGCCACACGTTCTGAGCGAAATCATCGGCGGCGCATTCGGGTTGAATCAGATGGCGGGCGGGTTCACCGGTGGAATCGCGGCGGCGATGCTCAACGGCGTCAAACGCGGTTTGTTCTCCAACGAGGCCGGCATGGGCAGCGCGCCCAACGTCGCCGCCACCGCGACGGTGACCCATCCGGTCAAGCAGGGTCTCATCCAGTCGCTGGGCGTCTTCGTCGACACCATGATCGTCTGCACCGCAACGGCGTTCATCATCCTGGTGTCCGGCCCAGAGGTCTATGACCCGCACACCCCCACCAAGATGGCCGGAGCTTCGCTGACCCAGGCGGCGGTGGCCAGCACGCTGGGTTCGTGGACCACCTACCTGATGACGATCCTGGTGTTCGTGTTCGCGTTCTCCTCAGTGCTCGGCAATTACGTCTACGCCGAAGTCAACCTGTTCTATCTGGGTGTGAAGGAACGCGGCATCAACATCTTCCGGGTGATCGTGCTGGCGGCCATCGCACTCGGGGCGGTGGCCAAGCTGTCCACCGTGTGGGACACCGCCGATGTGTCGATGGGCTTGATGGCGTTGGTGAACCTGGTGGCGATCGTTCTGCTGTTCAAGTGGGCGCTGGCTGCGCTGCACGACTATGACCGGCAGGCGGTGGCGGGCCGTGATCCGGTGTTCGTCGCGGAGGCAGCCGGACTGCCCAAGGCTCTGCCGGGTGACATCTGGAGCGGGTCGAAACTGCCGGTCGCGGGGTCTGACCGCTTCGCGTGACGCCGGCCCTGCTTGAATCGACCGCGTGGACACACTGCGCACGCCGGACTCCCGATTCGCCGGCCTGGAGGGCTACCCGTTCGAGCCGCACTACCTCGACGTCGTCGCCGCCGGAGTGCCACCGGTGCGGATGCACTACCTCGACGAGGGCCCTCGCGACGGTGCTCCGGTGGTGCTGCTGCACGGCGAACCGACGTGGAGCTACCTCTACCGCAGCATGATCGGTCCCCTCGCCGATGCGGGGCACCGGGTGCTTGCGCCGGATCTCATCGGATTCGGACGCTCGGACAAGCCCACCCGCACGGGGGACTACACCTACCAGCGTCACGTCGAGTGGGTGACTTCATGGTTGACGACGCTGGATTTGCGTGACGTCACCGTCGTGGTCCAGGACTGGGGTTCGCTGATCGGTTTGCGGGTGGCTGCCGAAAACCCGGATCGCTTTGAAAAGTTGTTCATCGCCAACGGATTTCTTCCCACCGGAGATCGTCCCACCCCGGCGGCGTTCCGGATCTGGCGCGCCTTCGCCAAGCACACCCCGTGGTTCAACGCCGGCCGACTGGTCGACTTCGGGACCGTGCACAAGCTGTCGGCCGCGGTGCGCGCCGGCTATAACGCGCCGTTCCCGGACAAGCGCTATCAGGCCGGCGCCCGCATCTTCCCCCAACTGGTGCCCACCTCGCCCTCGGACCCGGCCGTCCCGGCCAACCGTGCGGCCTGGGATGTACTGGGGCGCTGGGAGAAACCCGTGCTGTGCGTCTTCGGCGCGCGCGACCCGATCCTGGGCAAGGCCGACGCGCCGCTGATCCGCCACATCCCGGGTGCCGCGGGCCAACCGCACGCCCGGGTCAACGCCAGCCACTTCGTCCAGGAGGATGCCGGCGGCGAGTTGGCCCGTCGCCTGCTGAGCTGGGAAGCCGGCCTGGGGACACGGACCTAGGATGAGGACATGATCGACTTCACTCTGGACCCCAAGAGTGCCATCCTGACCGTGCGGCCCGAATCCGCGCTGGACAAAAACGATTTCGTCACGCTTGCCAGGGCTGTCGACCCCGAGATCGAGGAGCACGGCGACCTGGCCGGTCTGATCATCGAAGCGCCCCGCTTCCCGGGCTGGGACAGCTTCGGTGCCATGGTGACCCACCTGCGCTTCCTCCGCGACCATCACAAGCACATCAAGAAGGTCGCGGTGGTCACGGATTCAGCGCTCGGCGATGCTGCCGAACACATCGCCTCGCACTTCGTCGCCGCCGATATCAAGCACTTCCCTGCCGGTGAGACCACCGCGGCCCGGGCCTGGATCGCGGGCCCCGACGTCAGTGATGCCACATAGCATTTGCGGCTTTTGCGCCACCTAGCTAGCCTTCGCGCGGCGCCGGCCACGTCTCCGGGAGGCCGTGCCCACCATCGGCCACCAATACCGCCCCGGTGACGAAGGATGCCGATTCGTGGGCTAGAAACGCCACGCAGGAGGCGATTTCGGCGGGGGTGCCGCTGCGCCCCATCGGTCCGGCCGCCGCGGCAGCCGCTTCGAAGCCCAATTGCGAACCGGTGGCGACGTATCCGGGGGCGACGACGTTGACCGTCACCCCGTGGCCGACGACTTCAAGTGCCAGCGCGCGGGACAGTCCCACCAGGCCCGCTTTGGCCGCGGTGTAGCTCGATTGGCCCGGCATCGCGTTGACGGTCCCCGTCGTGGACCCGACCGATACGACCCGTCCGTACCGGGCGGCCGTCATCACCGGAACCACGGCACGGCACATGAGGAACGCGGTGGTCAGGTTTCGGGTGATCGCGGTATCCCATTCGGCACGAGACAACTGCGCGACATCGCCGTCTGCATCCCAGCCGGTCGACACCGATGTCATCCCAGCGTTGTTCACCAGGATGTCCAGCCGGCCCCACCGTTCGGTCGCCGCTCGCACCAGTCGGTCGGCGGCGCCGTCGACAGTCAGGTCTGCCGTCACGCCGACCGCACTGGGACCAAGCTCCGCGGCACGGTCGTGCACGCGATCGGAGGTGGCGCCCAGCACCACCCGAGCCCCCTGGGCGACCAGCTCGCGGGCAACCGCGGCGCCGATCCCATCCGGAGCGCCGGCCCCGGTGATGATCGCGACCCGGTCAGCGAAGCGGTTCATCGGCGGGCGGGAGCGGAGCGACTGGGGGATCGGATCGGCGGGCGGGAGCGCAGCGACTGGGGGATCGGATCGGCGGGCGGGAGCGCAGCGACTGGGGGATCGGATCGGCGGGCGGGAGCGCAGCGACTGGGGGAAGGGATCTGCTACAGCCCGAGCTCTTTGTGCATGTTGTCGATGCCGTGCCGCATGGCGTCCAACGCCTCCTGGCGGGTCCGCAACTTGGACGCAAGGTGGGCCGGGGCGTTCAGTGTCGACGCGAAATCCTTGGCCGCCTGGATCGACCGCTCCAGCACGATCTCGGACATGACGAGTTCGTCGACCCAGCCGCCCGCAAGGGCGGTGTCGCTGAGGAAGTTCTTGGCCAGACCGACGGCCTGCTGGTAAGCCGACCGGGTCAGTCGCAGCTTGAGCACCTCCAGCCCGGGCCACGGGATGACCATCCCGATCAGGACCTCATTGGCCTGAAAGTTGTAGCCCGGCGCGGCGATTCGATGGTCGACGCTGCACGCGAGAAACGACCCCATGGCGATGGCGTGCCCGGTGATGGCCGCCACTATCGGCTTGGGGAACGACAACAGCCGGTGGGACAGCTCGAAGCCGGCCTTGAGCATCTCGAGGGAGGCCTGCGCGTCCCCGGAACGGAAGACCTTCAGGTCGAACCCGCCGCTGAACACCTTGTGGTTGCCCGCGATGACGACCGCGCCGGAGTCGTCGGCCTCGGCCTGGTCGAACGCCTGGTTGATCTCACCCAGCATGGCCGGGCCGAGGGCGTTGACCTTGCCGTCGTCCATGGTGATGATTGCGATCGACTCGTCGCGGCGATAGCTGACCGGCCCGCTCATGGCTGCTCCTTAGGTCCTGTAGGCGTGGGATGTGGCACCGATGACGGTACCGAGGCCCCGGCGGTGTCCCGCGCCCGCCGTGTCGGAGACGGCCGGGCTGACCGACGGGCCAACTGTGGCCTAACCGCCCATGAGGGAGCGCCACTGCTCGAGGTCGGACACCTTGTAGACGTAATTGCTGCGCTTGACCTCCGACAGGCTGGCGCTGGGCTCCATGGAGTACCAGTGGCCGGGAAACACCGTGGGATCGCCCGAGAGCGTGGCCAGTTGCTGCAGGCTGCGGAACATCTCGTCGACGTCGCCGCCGGGGAAATCGGTTCGCCCGCAACCGTCCAGGAACAACGTGTCGCCGGCCACCAGGCGGCCGTCCAGCAGGAAGCACTGGCTGCCCGGGGTGTGCCCGGGAGTGTGCAGCAACTCGATCCCGATGTCGCCGACATTGACGACATCCCCGTGCACATGGCTCGTGAGATCGCTCATCGGGATTCCGGTGACGCGGGAAACCCACTGCGCCTCATGGGTATTGACATGGACCGGCACGCTGACCCGCTCCAGCAGTTCGGCCAGGCCCTTGAGTTCGAAACCCATCATCGATCCGCCGACATGATCGGGATGGTGGTGGGTGACCAGCACCCCCGACAGCGTCATGCCGTCGGCCTCGAGGGCGTCGAGCAGATCGTTGGCCGCGTAGGCCGGGTCGACCAATACCGCCTCGCGGGTCTCCCGGTCGCCGATGAGGTAGGCGAAATTGCGCATCTGCTGGGCGATCGGATCGCCGGCGGCGTAGTCGCGGCCGGAGAGCAGCTGGCGGAAGTAGAGGCGGTCATCTGTTGCCATCAGCCCAGAGTAAGGCCAGCTGCGCGGTTCGGGGTGGCACGCGGTTTGGCTCGGCGCTGCGGCGGGTTGTACCCTCTCTAAGTTCGCAGCGCGGACTTTCCAGCGCTGCGGGTAAGGCCCCCTTAGCTCAGTCGGTAGAGCGTTTCCATGGTAAGGAAAAGGTCAACGGTTCGATTCCGTTAGGGGGCTCGGTGGACGCCGTACCGAGCGGCGGCGCCGTCACGGCGGTGTAGCTCAGCTGGTTAGAGCGCACGACTCATAATCGTGAGGTCGGGGGATCGAGTCCCCCCACCGCTACCGGATCATTTGTCAGTGAAAGAAAGCAGTCGACGTGGCCTCCAGTACAGACGTCCGGCCCAAGATCACCTTGGCCTGTGAGACGTGCAAGCACCGCAACTACATCACCAAGAAGAACCGGCGCAACGACCCCGATCGGCTGGAGCTGAAGAAGTTCTGCCCGAACTGCGGCAAGCACCAGGGCCACAAAGAGTCTCGCTGACGGTTCGCCGTGGCACTGTCCCAGGATCTTGTCGGGAAGCACTACCGCTATCCCGACCACTACATGGTCGAGCGCGAGAAGGTTCGCGAATACGCCCGCGCGGTGCAGAACGTCGACTTGGCGCACCTCAGCGATGAGGCCGCGGCAGAGCTGGGGTACCGGGGTGTGGTGTCCCCCCTGACCTTCATGTCGGTGTTCAGCTACACGGCTCAGATGGCCTTCTTCGACCACGCCAACATCGGGATCACGGACAAACAGATCGTTCACGTCGATCAGGTGGTGAAATTCCTCAAGCCGGTGGTCGCCGGCGACAAGCTTTACTGCGATGTCTACATGCACGAAATCAGGCAGGCTCACGGTACCGACATCATCGTGACCAGAAACGTCGTCACCAATCAGGACGGTGAGGCGGTGCAGGAGACCTACACGACGCTCGCCGGGCGAAGTGACGAGAGTGGAGAGAGTGGCTTTAACGATGGCACTGCGTGAGTTCAGTTCGGTAAAGGTCGGCGACGAGTTGCCGGAGCGGGTCATCACCCTGACGCGTGCGGACCTGGTCAACTACGCCGGAGTGTCCGGCGACCTCAACCCCATCCACTGGGACGACGAGATCGCCAAGCAGGTCGGCTTGGACACCGCCATCGCCCACGGCATGCTCACCATGGGCCTCGGCGGCGGTTACATCTCGGAGTGGGTGGGCGACCCCGGCGCGGTCACCGAATACAACGTGCGGTTCACGGCCATCGTTCCGGTGCCCAACGACGGCGTTGGCGCTGAGATCGTGTTCAACGGGCGGGTCAAGTCGGCGGATCCGGAGGCCAATACCGCCACGATCGCCCTGACCGCGACCCACAACGGCAAAAAGATCTTCGGCCGGGCCATCGCGATCGCGAAGCTGGCGTAACCGTGGCGATCAAGACAGACATCCGTGGGATGGTGTGGCAGTACCCCGACCCCTTCGTCGTGGGTCGCGAGCAGATCCGCCAGTTCGCCAAATCCGTCAAGGCCCACGATCCGGCGAGCGTTGACCCAGCAGCAGCCGCCGAGCTGGGCTATGACGGTCTGGTGGCGCCACCGACGTTCGTCTCGATCATCGCGGTGATGACCCAGCGGCACTTCTTCCAGCACGTGGACGTCGGTTTCGAGACCATGCAGATCGTCCAGGTGGACCAGAAGTTCAAGTTCTTGCGGCCGATCGTGGAGGGCGATGAGCTACGCGCCACCATGTACATCGACTCCGTCGATGAACGTTTCGGGGCTGACATCGTCACTTCCCGCAACGTCCTCACCGACGAGAAGACCGGCGACGTCGTGATGATCGCGTACACCACGCTGATGGGCCATGAAGGCGACAACTCGATCTCGGCGGGCTGGGATCCCGAGACCGGCCAGGTGTTGCGGAAGCCCGTCGTCCACGATTAGTAACTGGGCCCTGTCGCGCGCTACACTCGAATGTCGGGTTTTCCCACGTTAAGCGCGCTGTCCGTCAGTGACGGGGAGCGCGCGAATTGTGTGAGGCTCGTACGGCAGTACCAGCGGCACCACAGAGGGGCGTAGCTCAACTGGCAGAGCAGCGGTCTCCAAAACCGCAGGTTGCAGGTTCAAGTCCTGTCGCCCCTGCTCAACTGAATAGACTCGAGAGCATCCGACGACACGAAGGAGCATGCGGTGAGCGATGAGCTAGATGGCGCCGCAGGCGAGGACGCCGACCAGACCGGTGCGCTGACCCAGCCGCTTCGCCCAACAGGCAAGCGGTCGCGGCAGCGATCAGGAGCCGGCACCGCGCTGGCCGATGTCGA
Organism: uncultured Actinomycetes bacterium; assembly: GCA_903862565.1. GTDB lineage: Bacteria > Actinomycetota > Actinomycetes > Mycobacteriales > Mycobacteriaceae > Mycobacterium. The sequence goes on from CAIOYU010000307.1 coordinate 10,114, forward strand.
CGTGACCGACGAGGCGCTCACCGAAGAGTTCGAGTCTCTCGACGAAGTCGAGGGCAAGAAGAAGGCGAAGAGGGAACCGGGTGCAAAGACCCGCAACCCGTTCGTGTTCGTGTGGACCTACCTGGGGCAGGTCGTCGCCGAACTGCGAAAGGTCATCTGGCCCAACCGCAAGCAGATGGTCAGCTACACAACGGTGGTGCTGGCCTTCCTGGTGTTCATGGTGACGCTCATCGGGCTGACCGACCTGGGGTGGGCCAAGCTGGTGCTACTGGTGTTCGGCTAGCCAGCACGTTTTTAGAGAGGACTACTTACCGTGACAACCCCCGAAGGCGAAGTGCTTGTGGGTGAAGCCGCCGTCGATGTGATCGACGCGGAAGCACCTGCAGCCGAGGCGGAAGAGCTCGATCCCGCCACCGCGCTGAAGAACGACCTGCGCAGCAAGCCCGGGCACTGGTACGTCATCCACTCCTACGCCGGCTACGAGAACAAGGTGAAGGCCAACCTCGAAACCCGCGTGCAGAACCTTGACGTCGGGGACTACATCTTCCAGGTCGAAGTGCCGACCGAAGAGGTCACCGAAATCAAGAACGGCCAGCGCAAGCAGGTCAACCGCAAGGTGCTGCCGGGCTACATCCTGGTTCGTATGGAGCTCAACGACGAGTCATGGGGCGCAGTGCGCAACACCCCGGGCGTGACCGGTTTCGTCGGCGCCACGTCGCGGCCGACGGCGTTGTCGCTGGACGACGTGGTCAAGTTCCTGCTCCCCCAGGGCGCAGCCAAGAAGGCCGGCAGCACCAAGGGGGCGGGCCGGCCCCAGGACGGCAGCGAGGCCACCCTGGAGCGTGCCGAGATCCTGGTGGACTTCGAGGTCGGCGAGTCGGTGACCGTCATGGACGGTCCGTTCGCCACCCTGCCCGCCTCGATCAGCGAGGTCAACGCCGAGCAGCAGAAGCTGAAGGTGCTGGTGAGCATCTTCGGCCGCGAGACCCCCGTCGAACTGACCTTTAACCAGGTCGCCAAGATCTAGTCCCGACTTCGGCGCGGATTCGTGCGCCCAGCGCACGTAAGCGCGCCCAACCGAAAGGAAAGCAAGCCATGGCCCCGAGGAAGAAAAAGGTCACCGGCAAGATCAAGCTCCAGATCAATGCCGGTGCGGCCAACCCCGCTCCGCCCGTCGGGCCCGCGCTGGGTCAGCACGGTGTCAACATCATGGAGTTCTGCAAGGCGTACAACGCCGCGACAGAGAGCCAGCGCGGCAACGTCATCCCCGTGGAGATCACCGTCTACGAGGATCGCAGCTTCACCTTCGAGTTGAAGACCCCGCCCGCCTCGCGGATGCTGCTCAAGGCCGCCGGTGTGCCGAAGGGCTCAGCCGAGCCGCACAAGACCAAGGTCGCCAAGGTGAGCTGGGATCAGGTGCGCGAGATCGCCGAGTACAAGAAGGCGGACCTCAACGCCAACGACGTCGACCAGGCCGCCAAGATCATCGCCGGCACGGCGCGATCCATGGGGATCACCGTCGAATAGTTCTGCCTCACAACTGAATAAACCCGTGGGAGAGCCCGCTTCGGCTCGCCTGACCACATCTCCGACAACGATTGGAAGAACCATGAGCAAGAACAGCAAGGCTTACCGCGAGGCCGCCGAGAAGGTAGACCGCGACAAGCTGTACACCCCGCTGGAGGCGGCGAAGCTGGCCAAGGAGACCTCCTCCAAGAAGCAGGATGCGACCGTCGAGGTGGCGATCCGCCTGGGTGTCGACCCCCGCAAGGCCGACCAGATGGTCCGCGGCACGGTGAACCTGCCGCACGGTACCGGCAAGACCGCCCGCGTCGCGGTGTTCGCCGTGGGTGAGAAGGCCGAGCAGGCCATCGCCGCCGGCGCCGACGTGGTGGGCAGTGACGACCTGATCGAGAAGATCCAGGGCGGTTTCCTTGATTTCGACGCCGCTATCGCCACGCCCGACCAGATGGCCAAGGTCGGCCGGATCGCCCGCGTGCTGGGCCCCCGTGGTCTGATGCCGAACCCCAAGACCGGCACGGTCACCCCCGACGTGGCCAAGGCCGTGGCCGACATCAAGGGCGGCAAGATCAACTTCCGTGTGGACAAGCAGGCCAACCTGCACCTGATCATCGGCAAGGCGTCGTTCGACGAGAAGAAGCTGGCCGAGAACTACGGTGCCGCACTCGACGAGGTGCTGCGTGCCAAGCCGTCGTCGTCCAAGGGCCGCTACCTCAAGAAGGTCACCGTCTCCACGACCACCGGACCCGGCATCCCAGTCGACCCGGCTGTCACGAGGAACTTCACCGAGGAGTCGTAGGGTCGTC
>CAIOYU010000308.1 GCA_903862565.1 uncultured Actinomycetes bacterium
GCCCCGAGTTGCACAGCACCGCCGCCGCCCGCGAGGCCGCCCGGTTCCTGCTGATCACTCCCCCGCTGTCGCTGCCCGCCCGCGGCCCCTACGGGGTGTTGGCCGCCACCGCCGTCTCGATGCTTCCGGCCTGGGCACGGTTGCCGTTGCGGTTGCCGTATCTACCCGTGCTCGAGGCCACCGGGGTGCGACTGTCCGGGCAGGTCCTGGTCGGCGGAATCCGCTGGGCGCTGGGTGCCAACCCACCGAAAGCTGTTCCACCGCAGGCTGTTCCGGCCCAGTAGCCGAGCCGGGCAGTCAGTCTTCGTCGTCGTCGTCGAGCAGGTCGGGGGTGACCGCCGACTCGGTGTCGGGAATGCCGTCGTGCTTGGCCTTGCGGTCGGCCATCGACAGCAACCGCCGGATCCGTCCTGCCACAGCGTCTTTGGTCATCACCGGTTCGGCGAGGCGGCCCAATTCCTCCAGCGAAGCCTGCCGGTGCGCGACCCGCAGCCGGCCGGCGGCGGCGAGGTGCTCGGGCACCGTGTCGCCAAGGATTTCCAATGCCCGCTCCACCCTCGCGGCGGCGGCCACCGCAGCCCGGGCCGAGCGCCGCAGGTTCGCGTCGTCGAAGTTGGCCAGCCGGTTGGCGGTAGCGCGCACCTCGCGGCGCATCCGGCGCTCTTCCCAGGTCAATCGGGTGTCCTGGGCACCCATCCGGGTCAGCAGCATGCCGATGGCCTCGCCGTCGCGCACCACCACCCGATCGGTGCCACGTACCTCGCGGGCCTTGGCGCTGACCCCGAGGCGGCGGGCAGCGCCGACCAGCGCCAGTGCGGCCTCCGGCCCGGGGCAGCTGACTTCCAGCGCCGAGGATCGCCCCGGCTCGGTCAGCGACCCGTGTGCCAGGAACGCCCCGCGCCAGGCCGCTTCGGCGTCGCCGATACTGCCGCCGACCACCTGGGCGGGCAGGCCGCGCACGGGCCGGCCGCGTCCGTCGAGCAGACCGGTCTGGCGCGCCAGCGCCTCGCCCTCCTTGGCCACCCGGACCACGTATCGGGTGCTCTTGCGGATGCCCCCGGCCGTCAGCACATGCACCACAGCGGCGTAGCCGTACAGGTCGTGGATGTCCTTGCGCAGACGCCGGGCGATGCTGCCCTGGTCCACCTCGGCCTCCACGACGACCCTGCCCGACACGATGTGCAGGCCGCCGGCAAAGCGCAGCAGCGCGGCCACTTCGGCGCGCCGGGCGCTCACCGAGTTGACGACGAGCCGACTCAGCTCATCCTTGACCTCAGCGGTCATCGCCACGGATCGTCACCTCCTCGTACCTCGGGCCGCGCAGTCGGAACGATGGCGGTCGGCGCGTCCATCTCGGCTTCCCGTCCAGCTTCGTGACCCCGCAAGCGCACGGCGTCGAAGGCCGCCGCGAGCTTCGCCGGGTCGTGTAAAGGTGTACCAGGTCGGGATACGTCAGCGAACGTGACGGCAGCTTCCAGCAGGCCCGCGGTCCGACGAAGCTGAATGCGTTCCCGCTCGGACGGCACCCGGGACGAGTCGACGATGATCTCGTGCACGGTGAAGCCGGGCGCATGCTGAGCCAGCACGTGCAGGTGACGCTCGGTGGAGAACCCCGCCGTCTCCCCGGGTTCGGAGGCCAGGTTGAGCACCAGCGCACGGCGGGCCGGGGTGGACTGCAGGGCCGCCGCCAGACCCGGGACCAGGACGTGCGGGATGACGCTGGTGAACCACGATCCCGGTCCGAGTACCACCAGGTCGGCCGCCATGATGGCGTCGACGGCCTGCCGGGTGGCCGGTGGGTCGCCCGGCAGAAGACGGACCCGCCGAACCTTCCCCGGGGTCGTCGCCACTGCCACCTGGCCGCGGATCACCCGGCTCATCCGCGGATCGCTCTCCAGGCCGGACACGTCGGCTTCGATCTGCAGCGCCAACGGGCACATCGGCAGCACCCGGCCCTTGAGCCCGAGGATGCGCCCGAGTTCGTCGAGGGCGGCGACGGGGTCGGCCAGCACCTCGTTGAGGCCGGCCAGCATCAGGTTCCCGATGGGATGCCCGGCCAGCGCCCCGCTTCCGCTCATCCGGTGCTGGATGATGGTGGCCCACAGCCGGCCGTGGGGGCTGTCGGATGCCAGCGCCGCCAGCGCCATCCGCAGGTCGCCGGGAGGCACGATGTCGAGTTCGGACCGCAGCCTCCCCGACGAACCGCCATCGTCGGCGACGGTGACGATGGCGGTGACGTGCGGGGTGAGCCGCCGGGCCGCCGACAGCGTCGCATACAGGCCGTGGCCGCCGCCCAGTGCGACGATGCGGGGCGCGATCTCCCCGGTGCGCATTTCCGGGCTGCTCACTCACGCCCCAGATCCCGGTGCAGCGCGCGGACCGCGAGGTCGGGGTTCTCGGCAAGCAATCCGGTGAGTGCCTCAGCGATGGCGACGCTGCGGTGTTTCCCGCCGGTGCACCCGATCGCCACAGTCATGTACCGCTTGCCCTCCCTGACGTAACCCCCGACCACGAGTCTGAGCAACTGGTGGTAGGTCTGCAGGAACTCCTGCGCACCCGGCTGGGCGAGGACGTAATCGCGAACGGCGGGCGACTGCCCGGTCTGCGGCCGCAACTCGTCGATCCAGTGCGGATTGGGGAGGAAACGTACGTCCATCACCATGTCGGCGTCCATGGGCAGCCCGTACTTGAAGCCGAAGGACTCGACGGTGACGCTGGTCTGCCGAACGGTCTCGCCGCCGAATGCCCGCTCGATGGTGGCCCGCAGGGCCGGGACCGGCAGGGCCGACGTGTCGATCACCAGGTCGGCGCTGGCCCGCACCGGCGCGAGCATCAGCCGCTCCGCGGCGATCCCTTCGGCCAGCGTCTGGTTTCCCTGCAGGGGGTGACTGCGCCGGTTGTTCTCGTAGCGGCGGACCAGCACGTCGTCGGAGGACTCCAGAAACACCACCCGGGGGGTGATCCCACGGGTGGCCAGATCCTGACGGACCAGGTCCAGATCACCGGTGAAGCCGCGGGCGCGGACGTCCATCACCACGGCCAGCCGGGTGATCCGGGAGCCGGCCGCCAGTCCGAGGTCGACCATGCGGGCGATGAGTTCGGGTGGCAGGTTGTCGGCGACGTACCAGCCGAGGTCCTCGAGCACCTTCGCCGCCGTACCCCGCCCAGCACCGGACAGCCCGGTCACCAGCACCACGTCAATATCGGGTGCGCCGTCACCCGGCACCTGTTCTGCTGAGTCGTCTGTCATCACGCCGTGTTCTGTCATCAAATCGCTAGAAATCATCACCCACTGCGTCACCTGACGCAGTGGAAACAGACTGATCCGTTGAACTCTCCCCCGCGTCGCCGAGGGCCTCGAGTACCGCAGCCGCCGTCGCGGCACCGATTCCCGGCACTGCGGTGATCTCCTCGACGGAGGCTTGCCGCAGTCGGGCCAGCGACCCGAAGTGGGTCACCAGGGCCTTCCGCCGGGTTTCCCCGAGTCCGCGCACTCCGTCGAGCGCCGATGAGGTCATCCGCTTCGAGCGCTTGCTGCGGTGATAGGAGATGGCAAAGCGGTGCGCTTCGTCACGCACCCGTTGCAGCAGATACAGACCCTCGCTGTTGCGGGGCAGGATCACCGGGTCGGGCTCGGCCGGAACCCAGACCTCCTCCAGCCGCTTGGCCAGGCCGATCACGGCGATGTCGGTGATGCCGAGCTCATCGAAGACCGCCTGGGCGGCGTTGACCTGGGGCGCCCCACCGTCGACGACGTAAAGGTTTGGCGGGTAGGCGAATCGGCGCTTCGGGCCGGGCTCGTCACCGGCGGCTTCGGCACCCTCTGGCGGGTTGTCCTGCAGGTGGCGCAGGAAGCGGCGACGGGTGACCTCGGCGATAGAGGCCACATCGTCAGACCGGCCGTCTCCGGCAGCCTCGCGGATGGCGAAGTGCCGGTAATCGGACTTCCGCGGCAGACCGTCCTCGAACACCACCAGTGAACCGACCACATCGGTGCCCTGCACGTGGCTGATGTCGACGCACTCGATGCGCAGCGGCGCATCCGCCAGACCGAGGGACTCCTGAATGTTCTGCAGCGCAGCCGATCTGGCGGTGAAATCGCCGGCGCGCTTGAGCTTGTGCTGCTGCAGTGCCTCCTGCGCGTTGCGGTGCACCGTCTCGGCGAGGGCCCGCTTGTCGCCACGCTGCGGGATACGCAGGGACACCCGCGAACCACGCAGCCGGGAGAGCCAGGTGGTCAGTTCCTCCGAATTGGACGGCAGACACGGCACCAGCACCTCCCGGGGCACCGGATTGGCGGATTCATCTGTCACACTGACCGATTGGGCCCCATCACCCGACTGCGAAACGCCCACATAAGCCTGATCGCCGGCCTGATCGCCGACCTGATCACCGTAGAACTGGGTGAGGAACTGCTCCACCAACCGCTCCTGGCCGGAATCCCCGGGGTCGCCGGGCTTCTCGACGACCCATCCGCGCTGACCACGCACCCGGCCGCCCCGCACGTGGAATACCTGGACCGCCGCTTCCAGATCGTCGTCGGCGAAGGCCACCACGTCGGCGTCGGTGCCGTCACCGAGCACCACGGCCTGCTTCTCAAGGGCGCGCTTGATCGCGCCCAGATCGTCGCGCAACCGGGCCGCCCGTTCGAAGTCCAACTCGGTGGCGGCGGCGTTCATCTGGCGCTCGAGGTCGCGGGCGAACTTGTCGGTCCGGCCGGACAGGAAGTCGCAGAAGTCGGTGACGATCTTTCGGTGCTCCTCGGCGCTGACCCGGCCGATGCACGGCGCCGAGCACTTATCGATGTAGCCCAGCAGGCAAGGCCGTTCAATCTGGCTGTGCCGCTTGAACACCCCGTTCGAACAGGTGCGGGCCGGGAACACGCGGGTCAGCAGATCCAGGGTCTCGCGAATGGCCCAGGCATGGGAGTACGGGCCGAAGTAGCGGACACCTTTGCGGCGCGGACCGCGGTAGACCATCAGGCGCGGATACTCCTCGTTGAGGGTGACCGCCAGGACGGGATAGGACTTGTCGTCGCGGTAGCGGACGTTGAATCGCGGATCGAACTCCTTGATCCAGTTGTATTCCAACTGCAGGGCCTCGACCTCGGTGCCCACCACCGTCCACTCCACCTTCGCGGCGGTGGTGACCATCTGCCGGGTGCGCGGATGCAGGCCGGCGATGTCGGCGAAGTAGGAGGTCAGCCTGCTGCGCAGGCTCTTGGCCTTGCCGACGTAGATGACACGGCCGTGCGGATCGCGAAAGCGGTAGACGCCGGGCTCGACGGGAATCGACCCCGGCGCCGGGCGGTACGTCGCGGGATCAGGCACGCCATCTAACCTAGTCGGGCCGGTAGCGCCCGCCATCGCACCTAGTCGGGCCGGTAGCGCCCGCCATCGCACCTAGTCGGGCCGGTAGCGCCCGCCATCGCACCTAGTCGGGCCGGTAGCGCTCCATCAGCGAGCGCACGGTGTCCATCGCGTCGACAGCGCGGTCACGGTCGGCGGTCTGAATGGCCAGGACCGGGATGTACTCGTCATGCTCGAGGTTCAGCCGGGCCCAGCGCTTACCCCGGGGAAAAGAGACGTCGACGACGTCAGCCCACGGAACTATCCTGTCGTCCAAGATGTTCCGAACCATCAGGCCAGCGGGACCGACCTTCAGCCGGGGCCGCGTCCACAGCAGGACCGCACCGCCCAGCACCAGCGCCAGCCCGGCGATGGCCAACTGGTCAGCGGTGCGATA
>CAIOYU010000309.1 GCA_903862565.1 uncultured Actinomycetes bacterium
CGGCACTCGTCGGCGTCGGTGGCGTAGGCCGCCACGACTCGCCGAGCCTGGCGGGCCGTGCTGTCCGCCAGTGGCTCCACTTCGTCGATGTCGGAGTCAGATTTCGCAGGCATAGCGCAATGCTACGGCTTGGCACCGCAGGTGTGGATCAATGCTGGGGGTTGTGACCCGTTACGGGCTGGCTGACAGCTCAGAGTGTGGCTGGACCCGTGGCACATTGCCCTCGGCATAGCAGACCGTCGACTCCCAGGCGCCTTCGCACGGGTCTCCGTTGATGTTTGGCACATTTTCGACGGGGTTGACCCAGGAATTGGTGGTTCTGGACTCCTGCCCGGTGCCCGCCACGTCAGTGCCGGGTCCGGCGTTGGACGGCACGCAGTTGCCGTCAACCCGCACTTCGCCCCCCAGACAGCCGTTGCCCGCGTTCTCCGTTATTCCGCCAGGGGTGGGGGCGGGGAAGGGCTCGCCGGGCATGCCGGGCACGCCGCCCTCGGCGTAGGCGACAGGGGCGGCCAGGGCGGCCGCGGTGATCAGGCCCGCGCTGAACAGCGTGAAGCGGGGCAGAAAGTCAGTGAACACGAATTCGAATCCTTCTCTGAGGTCAGGGAACGGGGACCGGGGGCTTCACGGTGGCAGTCAGGTTCTGCTCCTCCTGAAGGCCGATGCACTCACCGGTGCTGCTTCCACCACCATGCGAGCCCGTACACGGAATGCCGTTCACCTGGGGCAACTCGCCAACGTCACCAGCGCGAGACGAAGTGATCTCACCGGCCTGCAGAGGGTTCTTCTCCGGATTGATCGGGTTGAACGTTGAAGGAGCCTTGTCGGTGATCGGCTTGCAGGCGCCGGTCGCTGTGTTCAGTTCCTCTCCCGTGGGGCAGGACGCCATCGCCGGCCCGGTCTGTGCAGGGGCGGACAGGACCGCGGTCAAGGGAGCAGCGGCGACGGCGAGTGCGAACCCGCCCGCTGCCAAAACCCGCTTTGTGGTGTGGGTCAAAGTGGCCATCGGCTTGCTTCCTTGGTCGAGGTACGGCGCGGTGCGGACGCTATGGAGTAGTTCGCCATGGCGGCCAGCGGTGTTACACCACCGTACCGACGTCAACGGGGCTCCCGCAGGGAAAGAGAGTTCGCTACGTTTGACCGATGCAGCTTTCGTTCACCGACCGCACCTATCTGGTCACCGGCGGCGGCAGTGGAATCGGCAAGGGCGTCGCCGCGGCACTGGCCCTCGCCGGGGCCGACGTGATGATCCTCGGCCGCAATGCCGAGCGGTTGGCCGCCGTCGCCGACGAGATCGGCGCGCGCGGCGGCGGAACGGTACGAAGCCAACCGGGCGACGTCACCGATGAGGAACAGGTGGCCGGCGCCGTTGCAGCGGCGACAGCCTGGCACGGCCGTCTGCACGGGGTGGTGCATTGTGCCGGGGGCTCCCAGACCATCGGTCCGGTCACCCAACTGGACTCCGAGGCCTGGCGTCGCACCGTGGACCTCAACGTCAACGGCACCATGTACGTCCTCAAACATTCGGCGCGGGAGATGGTCCGCGCGGGTGGCGGTTCCTTCGTCGGCATCTCGTCGATCGCGGCGAGCAACATCCACCGCTGGTTCGGCGCCTACGGGGTCACCAAGTCGGCGCTGGACCATCTGCTGATGCTGGCCGCCGACGAGTTGGGGCCGTCCTGGGTGCGTGTCAACGGCATCCGTCCGGGTCTGATCCGCACCGACCTCGTCCAGGTGATCCTGAATTCGCCGGAGGTCAGTGAGGACTACCGGCAGTGCACGCCGCTGCCTCGGATCGGCGAGGTCGACGACATCGCCAACATGGCGATGTTCCTGCTCAGCGACGCGGCCGGCTGGATCACCGGGCAGATCATCAACGTCGACGGAGGCCATGGGCTGCGGCGCGGACCGGATATGTCGGCCATGCTGGAACCGGTCTTCGGCCCCGACGGGCTGCGCGGAGTGGTCTGATGCGGCCCCGTCCGGAGACTCCGGGGCCCGGGCAGGAGTCGGTCTGGGACTACCCGCGCCCGCCCAGACTGGAACCCTTCACCGGCACCATCGCCGTCGAACTCGGTGGGCAGGTGATCGCCACCACCGATCACGGGTGGCGGGTCCTCGAGACCAGCCACCCGCCGACCTTTTACCTGCCTCGGTCGGCATTCCACGACGGCGTGCTGCGGGATGCCCCCGGGTCGTCCTGGTGCGAGTGGAAGGGCCAGGCCAGGTACTTCGACCTGGTCACGGACGCGAAGGTCGCCGGGAAGGCGGCCTGGACCTATCCCCACCCCACATCCGGTTTCGAACCGATCGCCGGCGCGGTCGCGGTCATGGCCGGGATGGTCGACCGGTGCACGGTGGACGGGGAGACCGTGGTGCCGCAGCCGGGAGGTTTCTACGGCGGCTGGATCACCGGCCGCGTCGTCGGCCCGTTCAAGGGCGGACCCGGCTCGCACAGTTGGTGAGCCCGGCCGAACGGGACTCGGCCGGAAACATTGCGGAAACACTGCTGCCGCGCTTCTGAAACACCGCCTCGACATCCTCGACCACGAACTTTCCTGGAGTCCCAAGGAGTCGGAGTTGGACACGATCGATCCCGCCGCCACAGCGTGGCTGTTGACCAGCACAGCACTCGTGCTGTTGATGACACCCGGGCTGGCCATCTTCTACGGCGGCATGGTGCGCACCACCGGTGTGCTCAACATGATCATGATGAGCTTCATCGCCATCCCCCTGGTGACGGTGGCGTGGCTGCTTGTCGGGTACAGCCTGGCGTTCTCCGGAGACGGCAGTCTCATCGGCGATTTTGCCCACGTCGGGATGCGGGGAATCAATCCGGACACCTTGCACGGGCAAGTGCCAGAACTGCTGTTCGTCACGTTCCAATTGAGCTTCGCGATCATCACCGCTGCGCTGGTCAGCGGGGCCATCGCTGACCGAGCGCGGTTCGCGGCGTGGATGACGTTCGTGCCGATCTGGGCGATCGTGGTGTATTCCGTTGTGGCGCATTGGGTGTGGTCTCCAGGTGGCTGGCTGTTCAAGCTGGGTGCGCTGGATTACGCGGGCGGATTGGTGGTCGAGATCGTCTCGGGGGCCTCTGCGCTGGCGCTGGCCCTGGTCTTGGGGCCGCGCATCGGGTTCAAGGTGGAACCGATGCGACCGCACAACCTGCCGTTCGTGCTCCTCGGCGTCGGGCTTCTGTGGTTCGGCTGGTTCGGGTTCAATGCCGGTTCGGCACTGGCCGCCAACGGTTTAGCGGCGGCGATATTTCTCAACACCCTGGTGGCCGGATGCCTGGGGATGCTGGGCTGGCTGTCGGTGGAGCAGATCCGCGACGGCAAGCCCACCACCTTCGGTGCCGCCTCGGGCGTGGTTGCGGGACTGGTGGCCATCACCCCGTCCTGCGGCACCGTGAACACCCTCGGAGCGGCGGTCGTGGGCTTGGTGGCGGGCGTGGTGTGTTCGTTCGCGATCGGGCTGAAGTTCAAGCTCAACTACGACGATTCCCTCGATGTCGTCGGGGTTCACTTCGTCGGCGGCGTGATCGGCGTGCTCCTGATCGGGCTGCTGGCCACGTCGGTGATGACCGGTGGCCCCGAGGGGCTGCTCTATGGCGGCGGGCTGGGTCAGCTCGGTAAGCAGGCGTTGGCGACGCTGGCGGTCGGCGGTTACGCATTCGGGGTGACCTACGGTCTGGCACGGCTGATCGACCGGGTCATGGGTTTCCGGCTGAGCCCCGAAGACGAGACCGGCGGCGTCGACTTCGCCCAGCACGCCGAGACGGCCTACGCCGAGGGGGTGCACGGTCACCAGCAGGTGCGCCGGCCGATCTTCGGCGACGGCGCACGCCTGAAGCGGGACGATCAAGACGACGACTAACGCCTGAGCGGTCCGTCACGCGACTAGCATTCCGGCCATGCCGTTGGCCAGTGGTGACGTCTTCGCCGGCTTCCAGATCCTTCGCCCGCTCGGATTCGGCGGGATGGGCGAGGTCTATCTGGTTCAGCACCCGCGCCTGCCGCGCCAGGACGCGCTGAAGATCCTGCCCGCCGAGATGTCCTCGGACCGGGAGTTCCGTGCCCGGTTCAACCGGGAGGCCGAACTGGCCGCCGGGCTGTACAACCCGCACATCGTCGGGGTGCACGACCGGGGCGAGTACGCCGGTCAGCTGTGGATCTCGATGGACTACATCGACGGACCCGACGCCGGCCGGTTGCTGCGCGAGCAGTACCCGAACGGGATGCCGGTGTGGGAGGTCGTCGAGATCGTGTCCGCCGTCGCCGATGCACTCGACCACGCCCACTCCCGCGGTCTGCTGCACCGCGACATCAAGCCGCCCAACATCCTGTTGACCAAACCCGAACGCGGCCGACGGCGGGTTCTGCTGGCGGACTTCGGGATTGCCCGCGACGCCGGCGAGGCCAACGGCTTGACCGAGACCAACATGGCGCTGGGGACGGTCAACTACGCCGCCCCGGAGCAGCTGATGGGGTCGACGATCGACGGCCGCGCCGACCAGTACGGTCTTGCCGCCACCGCGTACCACCTTCTGACCGGCTCGCCGATGTTCGGCTCGTCCAACCCCGCCGTCGTCATCAGTCACCACCTCAGTTCTCCGCCGCCGCGACTTGCCGATACCCGGCCCGAACTGGCCTGGCTGGACCCGGTTCTGGACAAGGCGCTCTCGAAGCGGCCCGAGGACCGCTTCCGCACGTGCACCGAGTTCGCCGACGCGCTGCGGCGGGCCGTGGAGACGAGGCAGGCGGGTCCGCCGCCCCGCCAGGTCGTACCTGCCGTACCACCGCCTCGCCAGGCCCCGATTGCTCCGGCCCCGATTGCTCCGGCGGCGAGTCACACGTCGGTACTGCCGGGCGGATATCAGTCCCCGCAGTTCGACCAGCCGATCGAGAGCGTCCCGCCGCCCCGCCGCGCCGCCGACGCGCCCCGCTGGCCATGGGCGGTGGCCATCGTCGCCCTCGCGCTCATCCTGGGCGCACTCGTCTACACCGTCTGGTCCCGCGGTCAGGGATCCGACTCGCAGGCCCGGCCACCTCTCACGTCGTCGTCTCGCCCGCCCACCACGTCAACCTCGCCGACGGCCACCAGCCCGACGCCCACCACGACCACCACCAGCGCGGCGTCAGCGATCACCTTCGACTCCATGCGCGATCTCGTCAGTAGCTTCTACGGTCAGCTCCCGGGCAACGCCCAGGGCGCTTGGAACCAGCTCGACGCCCACTACCAACAGCGCAATGGCCTGCAGGACTACCTGTCGTTCTGGTCATCGATCGAGTCGGTTTCGCTGCTCTCCGTCAGTCCGCGCGACGCCAACAGCGTGGTCGCCACGTTGCGCTACGTGTTGAGCGATGGCCGCATCGATACCGAGAACCGCTGGCTCAGCGTCGTCTCGAAGGACGGCTGGCTGTTGATCTACGACTCAGAGAGGATCGGGCCAGCTTAGAGCTCCAGGGGCGCTGAGCGCACCGGGGGGCTACGCCAGGGGCGCTGAGCGCGCCACGGGGTTATTAGTGGCGCTCAGTGCGCCCCCAGGGATGACAGTGGCGCTCAGTGCGCCACGAAGGGTCGGCAGTATGCGCACAGCCCGGAGTCCAGGCTGGGGTACCCGCAGTGCGGGCAGGTTCCCACCCGTCCCGCCGGGCGGTTCTGATGATGCGTGAGGGTGGATAGCGCGGAATCGAGGTTCTTAAGCTGCTGCGCCAGCGCGTTGAACCGCGTTGTCAGCTGCTCACGCCGGGCCAGCAGAGCCGTCCGCTCACCGGGGAGGCTCGAGGCCTGGTATTCGACGGCCAGGCTCTGCGGGCGCCACGACAGGTCGAACAGCCGTCGATCGAGTTCGTCGAGGTCTGCGGCCAGACCGCGCAGCAGCCCGGTCAACTGCTCGCGGTCGGCGGGCAGCCCGGTCAGCGTCTGCGGGGTCGGAAAGTGAGCCCTCGTGGCGAAACTCGAGACGGGCACAGCGTCTCCCCTCAGCATGGTGGCGTCGTGCGCGGTTGCGCCGACAACAGGTCGGTAAGCTAGCAGCAATTCCAGCAATCCGGGAAATGGTAACGACGCGGCCCTGCTCAGGTTGAACAATCGCTTTAGAATTGGCTGGCGCATTGCACCAGTGGACTCGGCGAGGGGGTTGGTCGTTATGAGTAGGGCCCCCGACCTGCGCGACGCGGACAAAACGC
>CAIOYU010000310.1 GCA_903862565.1 uncultured Actinomycetes bacterium
CGTCTGCTACTCGTGGGAGTTCGGCGGGTTGCCGCAGAGGTGGTAGACGATGCCGGTCTTCGTGACGCCCAGGATCATCAAATCCCGCGCTTCGCGTTGCAACTGGAGGAAAAAGGCCCGCCCACGGTCGAGATCAAGCTCGTTGATGTCCTCGCGGCGTTTGAGTTTGATCTGGAAGGACAACTCGCCGACCAGTGGGCGGTGCTCACCCCGCGTCCGCCACAGGGCGAGGTTCACCACGGTGCGGTACCCTTCGCCGAAGTCGAGTTCACCGACGTTCTGGTCCACCTCCTCGACGATCGTCCCGTTGACCAGTTCTACGGACTCGCCCGAGGCGGACTTGCTGGACCGCAGTATCGGAAGGGCGTCGGCGATCCTTTCGAACGCGTCCGGATCGTGAGCGGCGTGGCTGTCTTTGCGATCCCCGTCGAGCGTGAATTCGACGTTGTGGGAGTACAACATTCGGATGCCGTCCTCGTCGCCGGCCTCATCGGCGCCGAGGGGCAGTGTCTGCGCAGAGGCGGAAGTCGGCGGTATCGATGAACTGAACCTCCCGGATGCCATGCGGTTGGTTCGCGTAGCTTCCGGGCCGGAAGACGATGCCGTTGTCCTTGGCCGGCCGCTTCACCAGTTCGCCGAATTTGAAAAGAGCCGAGCGCGATGTCAGCAGGTCGGGCTTGAGGCTGACCTTGCACTGGAGATACCGGAGTTGGTCGAAGGGCGTGCCGTCGGCATAGGTGCCGGGCTCGATCTGGGGCAGCCATGACGCGGCCTGCTTCGGAGGCTCGGACGGTGTCAGCTTCGCCACGGCACCCACCCCGCGACTGGGACGATCGCCGGTTCAATCACCTTCGCTGATCCCTCTTTCCGACGAAGATTGCCCAGGTGGGGGCACTTTTGAGAATAGTCCGACGCCCGGCCCGGGGATGGCGAAACTTCGCAGTGTCCGTTCAGTGGTGGTGGTGATGCGCCGGAGAGTCGCGGGCGCCGGCCGGGTAGGCGTGGATCGTCGCAGCGGCCAGTTTGGGCACCGCATGGATGAGGTCGTGCTCGGCATCGTGGGCGAGCCGGTGCGCCTCGGCAAGACTCATGCCCGGATCGATGTCGAGTTCGGCGTCGGCGTGCAACCGGTGTCCGATCCAACGCAGCCGGACGCTTCGCACCGACCGCACCTCCGGGCGAGCGGACAACGTCGTCTCGGCGGCGTCGACGACGTCGGGATCAACACCATCCATCAGGCGGCGGAACACCTCCCGTGCCGCGGTACGCAGAACCGCCAGGATGGCGACGGTGATGAGCAGGCCGACGATCGGGTCGGCCAGTGGGAATCCCAGGGCCACGCCGGCCGCTCCGACAAGGACGGCCAGCGACGTGAAGCCGTCGGTCCGGGCGTGCAGGCCATCGGCGACCAGTGCGGCCGACCCGATCCGCCGGCCGACCCGGATTCGATACAGTGCCACCCATTCATTGCCGATGAACCCGACCAGGCCGGCCAGCGCCACCCAGGCCAGGTGATCGATCGGACGAGGGTGGATGAGCCGCTGGATCGCTTCATAGCCGGCGACGATCGCGGAGACGGTGATCATCACGACCACGAAGATCCCGGCAAGGTCCTCGGCGCGTCCGAAGCCATAGGTGTAGCGGCGGGTGGCGGGCCGGGTGCTCACCGCGAACGCGATCCACAACGGCACGGCGGTCAGGGCGTCGGAGAAGTTGTGAACGGTGTCGGCGGCCAGCGCAACGGACCCGGAGATGACGACGATCACCAACTGCGCGAGTGCGGTCAGTGCGAGCACGACCAGACTGATCTTCACCGCCCGGATGCCCGCCGCGCTCGACTCCAGGGCGTTGTCGATGCTGTCGGAGGCGTCGTGCGAGTGCGGAGCGAAAATCTCTGAGAACACTCCGCGCAGGCCCGTGGGGTGACCGTGATCGTGATCGTGACCGTGGTCGTGGTCGTGGCCGGTCATCACCGCGCCGCTCTGGATACCGAACGCAGCGCGGAGTCGCCGCGGTGATGCGACGGCACACCGGGTCCGGCGTGTTCGGCGTTGAACACCGCGTCGACGACGAGTTGGCGGACGTGGTCGTTCTCCAGGCTGTAGAAAATCGTCGTTCCCGCCCGACGGGTCCGGACCAGTCGCGCCATGCGCAACTTGGCCAGATGCTGCGACACCGACGGCGCCGGCTTGCCCACACGTTCGGCGAGTTCATTGACCGATAACTCACCGGCGGACTCGCCACCTGCAGTGCTGTTGGCCAGAGCCCAGAGGATCTGCACCCGGGTGGCGTCAGCCAACATGCGGAACACCTCGACGACGAGACTGACGTGATCCTCTGCCAGTCGGGCCGAAGAGCTATTATCCGCGTTCATACGCAGATAATAGCCCTCTTCCTTTGCTAGTGGTCGGTCGGTCGCACGCCGCTGTCCAGTACGACATACGTGGCACGGACGTCGATCGCGACCCGGACGTCGCTTGCCGGCGTGGGCCGGCGACATCACGCCCCACAGGCTCCGGCGGCCTCAGTGGCTGTCGCGGGCATCTGCGGCCAGTTCCACGATTCGACGAACCGCGTCGAGGCTTTGATCTGCACGGTTGCGGCGGGTTAGGGTTCTTATCCAGCGCTAAGAGACCTGAGTCGGGAGGACAAAGATGACGGCTTCTCGGGTTGTTCGGGTTGGCGCGGCGGTGTTCGTCGCGGGTGTTTCGCTCGCCGGTCCGCAGGCGGCGGCGGTCTCGTCGGCCGAGACTGGTGGAGGAACTGGTACGGCCTCGGTGGGGGCGGACGGCGCCGATCAGCAGGCCGGCCGGGCCACCTCGCCTCAGCGGTCGGTGAGTCGTGGTGGGCGCCAGCCCAGGCCAGCGGTGTTGACCGCGGATCGGCCAGAGACCTCGACGGCGCGGACGGTACCGCCGGAAGCCCCGACGGGTGCGGTCCCGGCACCGGCGAGTGCGGTCCTTCCGAGTGCTGCCGGTAGGGACCCGTCGGTTCTGGGCGTACGCGCCGGGACCGGGTCGCCCGGGCCGTCGCGCAGGCAGACCGGCCTGGGGGTCCGACATTCCCTGGTGCCGTCCTTGCCCGCGGTGCCGACTGCGTCGACTGCGTTGACCGATCCGCTGCCTTCAGTCGCCGCGGTAACTCCCTCGGCCGCAGCGTCGGTGGCCCGCGTGGCGATCATCCCGCGGCGGATTGTGCGCAGGCCTGCTGCGGCGCCGCCTCTTGAGCAGGTCCTCGCCCCAGCGGTGATCGGGGTTGAGCGTGTGATCGACGTGATCGGCAAATGGCTCTCAAGTCTTCCGGCCAATCCGGTCACTGATTTCCTCAGCGGCACATTGTGGATGGTCCGGCGGACCATATTGCCTACCAGCACCGCGCTGGGTCAGTGGGGGTCAGCATCCTGTGTCGCGACCAAGGACTGCTCCGGACAGGACCTCACCGGTGCCGATCTGGTGGGCCAGGACCTGGCCGGGGTCAACTTCACCGGCGCGAACCTGCGATTTGCCGACCTGCGTTCATCGAACCTGGCCCAGGCCGATTTCACCGACGCCAACGCGCCCGCGGCCAACTTGGCGGGGACGAACCTCGCGGCGGCGTCCCTGGTCCGCACGAATCTGTCCGGGGCCGATCTGAGCGGCGCCCGCCTTGACCTCGCCACCGTCACCGATGCGGACCTCTCCAACGCCAACCTCGGCGGCGCGGACCTGTCCGGGCGGGACCTGCGCTCCGACAATCTGTCGAACGCGAATCTGACGGGGGCGAAGCTGGCAAATACCGACCTGACCGGCGCGAACCTGCAGTACGCGACAGTGACGAGCGCGACCCTGGTGGGAGCGACCCTGCGCGGCGCGAATCTGACCGGGGTCGACTTGTCCGGCCGGGATCTGAAGGGCTACGACCTGAGCGGCGCGAATCTGAAGTCGGCGAATCTGGAGAACGCGAATCTCCGGGGCGCGGATCTGACGTCGGCGAATCTGACGTCGGCGAATCTGGAGAACGCGAATCTAGGTATCGGATCCGTAAGTCAATTCGAGTCGGTCCGGACGAATCTGACCAACGCGAACCTCACC